>CAZQEZ010000121.1:0-13011 GCA_964592475.1 uncultured Roseivirgaceae bacterium | reverse complement strand
ACCGTTGGTTGCTTAGCCGGAATTTAAGATTAGGCTATTCGCCAGCTGGCGAACTCCTAATCGAATTTAGGACTACTTAATGTTCGGTCCTTCACTGCTTCTGTTTCTCAAAGTGTATGGTATTAGCAATCCCTAGCTCGTGTCTGACAGCTACTATGACCTAACGCATAGCGGTACAGATCCTGCTGACTTCTTCCGCCATACTCGATGGACGAAGATCTCCCTCCCGATTATTTATTATCGGGATAAGGGCAAATTCCTTCCCCCGTCGTGTCTGCCGACAAAGGCAGGTCCCTGCGGTACCAACTCGTCCGTCAATTGACGGAGACTTGCACCCTTTGGAATAATTTGGTATCTTCTATACCAGTTGCCCATGCCGGGCACACACAATGTATAAACGTAATGCGGGCTAAAGTGCTAATTTTAAACGAATTGAATATTAATAAACATAGCGGTAAGGTGAAAGTAAAGTGCTTTTTAAGTCCCGCACTACGCTTATATTTGGTTGTTGCTTATACCTCTTAGATTAATTGGTATTACAGTGAGTTCAATTTTCAAATTAATTGAGACTTTGCTGTCATTACCTTTCCGCTTTATTAGAAGCCGTGCCTAACTAATCAATATAATAAAATTATTACAAGTATTTATTTTGAATTATTTCGCTGAGGATAATCGCTTTTTTTGCCTCATTTTTATTTTTAAGCATGCGAGCTATTTGAGCTGCCCCACTTGATTTTTTTACTGTAGTCCCTTCGTCTTCTTTCAAAATTTTCTCTCGAGGCTGGTTATAATCTACTAGCTGATCGATTGTTTTTAAATCTTTTGCTTGTGAGACAGATTTATGGTAAACAGATTTTGCTTCATCGTCATATTCCTCATAATCTTCGGATGGGTATTCTTCAATTTCCTCTACCACTTCCTGACTACGCGATTTTTCCGGGGCTTGCTTATAAGGCTCTTCCTCGGCAACAGCCTCTTCACCGCTTAGCTCTCGCAAAATATCCTCAAAGCTCATTGGCCTTTTTTCCGGTCCTTGCCTAGGCTGTGGGCCTTGCTGCGGCTGTTCAGGTTTTTTTTTGAGCAACCGGCTGATCACATATATTACCGCAGCTATGATATAAAAAATTATCGATTCATCCATATTTACAAATATATTAAAAATAAATTATAACTTTGTAGACTTCGAACTTCAGAATTACCTATTTCCCGAATGTTATTAACCAAGTTAGAAATAAAAGGCTTTAAGAGTTTTGGAGACCGGGTTGTCATCAATTTTGACCAGGGCATAACTGGCGTAGTAGGCCCTAACGGTTGTGGAAAATCCAATATTGTTGATGCCATACGTTGGGTTTTAGGCGAGCAAAAATCCAGGCTGCTTCGCTCAGATAAAATGGATAACGTAATCTTTAATGGTACTCGTACGAGAAAAGCTACCCAACTGGCCGAAGTTTCGCTAACGTTTGCCAATACAAAAAACCTGCTTCCTACCGAATATTCTGAAGTAACTATTACCCGCAAATATTATAGATCCGGTGATAGCGAATACCAGCTCAATGGAGTTACTTGCCGTCTTAAAGATATTACCAGTCTCTTTCTGGATACCGGAATATCATCTAACAGCTATGCCATTATCGAACTCAAAATGGTGGATGACATCTTGAATGACCGAGATAACAGCCGACGATCATTATTTGAAGAAGCTGCAGGTATTTCAAAATTTAAAATACGGAAGAAAGAGACACTGCGAAAGCTCGAAGATACCGATGCAGATCTGGAGCGGGTAGAGGATCTTCTTTATGAAATAGAAAAAAATATGCGTAGCCTGGAGCGACAGGCCAAGCAAGCAAAAAAGTATTATAAAACTAAAGAAGAATACAAAGAATTAAGTGTAAAGCTTGCCAGGAAAACCATAAGCGCCCAAAAAGAAGCGTTGCACAAAATAAGCAAAGAGATAGAGGCTGAAAATGACAAAAAATTAAGCCTTAACCGCCAAGTTAAAGAAAAAGAAGCAGCAATAGAAGAAGCAAAAACTGCACTTATCGGCAAAGAAAAAGTATTAAGCTCACGACAAAGAGCATTAAATGAGCATGTAGGCAAAATACGCCAATACGAAAGTGACAAAAAATTAAAGAATGAACGCCTGCGATTCTTGAATGACAAAAGCGACTCGCTCAAAGAACAACTGGAGCAAGATAAACGCAGCAATGAAAGAGCCTCTTTTAGTATTAATAGTTTGAAACAAGAAAAAGAATCGGCAGAAAAGATGCTCGCTGAACTAGAAGCCAAAGTGGCTGGTTTTCAAGCTGAATACGATGAGCAAAAAAGGCGGACAGCTTCTATTCAGGAGGAGGCATCCGCGCTAAACAACATGTTCAGACGAAAGCAGGATGAAGTATACAACCTGAAAAAAGATGTAGAAATTAAGCAAATGCAGCTGAGTACTTTGCGACAAGAACTGGAAAAAGCTGCCACCGATAATACCGAAAAATCAGCCAACCTTGCTGAATTTGAAAATAAAATTTCAGGCCTTAAAGATGAATTGGATAGCAAAAATGAGCAATTACAAAAGCTTAAATCTTCTGAGGCTGATTTGCAGCAACGAATAGAAAGTACCGAAAAAACCATCGATATCATCAAAGAAGAGTTTACTCAGGTAGGCCGCAAGTTAGATGCCCGGCAAAATGAGTATAATTTAACAAAGTCGTTGGTTGATAATCTGGAAGGGTTTCCAGAAGCTATACGATTTTTGCGCAAGCATAGCCAATGGTATAAAAATGCACCATTGCTTAGCGATGTAATAGCTGTACCTGAAGAATACAGGGTAACCATCGAAAATTTTCTTGAGCCTTACATGAATTACTACGTGGTAGATTCTGAAGCGCATGCTTTCCAGGCAGTCAACCTGCTTAGCGATGCTTCTAAAGGTAAAGCCCACTTTTTTATCCTGGAAAATTTCGACAAGTTTAACCCCTCACCCCTCAAAATGTACGACAATGCCACGCCTGCTACCGAGGTGGTAGAATTTGATTCCAAATATCGAAAATTGGTAGCCCATGTGCTGGATGGTGTATATATTGTAAAAGGACACGATCAAATACCAGTAGATGCTGAAAGCGTTTTCATTACTAATAATGGAAAAATCATTAAACGCAAATTTAGCATATCCGGTGGGTCAGTAGGATTATTTGAAGGTAAGCGAATAGGCAGAGCCAAAAACCTGGAAAAACTGCAGGAAGATATTAAAGCCAGTAGTAAAAAGCTTGAAAATATAAAAGATTCGCTGGAGCAAAAACAAAAAGAACTGGCCAACTTAAAAAGTGAAACCCGAAAAGAAGAGATCGAATCGTTTCAGCAGGAGATAAGCAAAATCAATGAGCAATATATTTCGGTAAAAACCAAGAGCGAACAATTTGGCCAATTGCTAGATAGCAATACGATGCGTAGAGAAGATATTCAAGATCAAATAGCTTCACTTGCAGATTCAATTGCTCAGGAAAGCCCTCAAGCTATAGAGGGAAAAAAGGAGCTGGAACATCTTAATGAAAAAATAAACCAGTTCAATAGCGACCTCGCTAATCAAAATGAATTGTTGAGCATTAAATCATCTGCTTTTAATCAAGAAAATATCATATTTCACCAACAACAAAATAAAGTTAGTAGCATTGAGCAGGAGATTAGCTATAAACAAAATGCCTTTGAAACAAGCAAAGAGCGTATAGAAAAAAACCAGGATGAGTTGGTGAAAAACGACGAAGAGATCAGGCGCCTGTTAGAAAAGAATGAAAGCAGCGAAGATGAGCTAATTGAAATGTACCGGGAAAAAGAAGCTATTGAAACGGGGCTCAATGAAGCGGAAAAAGATTACTACGCGGCCAGAGGCTTAATTGATGATTCTGAAAAGCAGGAAAGAGAAATATCTCGTTCGAGAGAAAATATAGACACTATTTTAATGGAGCTGCAGGGCAAGCAAAACGAAATAAAACTGCAACTAAGCTCCGTAAAAGAAAGGCTGTCGGTTGAGTTTGAAATTGACCTTGATCAAATACTCAAAGAGGCTGACCCTGATGAAGAACACCTGCCTGACGAAGAAGAGTTACGAGAAATGGTGCAGGCCAAAAAGCAAAGCATGGATAAAATTGGGCCTATAAACCCGATGGCCATGGAAGCATTTGATGAAATAAAAGAACGTTTCGATTTTATCAATAATCAGCGAGAAGATCTAATCAAAGCTAAAGAATCACTTTCTTCAACTATCTCCGAAATAGAAGAGGTAGCCAGAGAAACATTTATGGACGCTTTTGAAAAAATAAAAGCAAACTTTATTAAAGTTTTCAGGTCGTTATTTACCATTGAAGATGACTGCGATCTAAAATTAACAAATGAAGAAGAACCTTTGGATTCCCCAATCGAAATTATGGCTAAACCTAAAGGCAAGAAACCCTTAAGCATCAATCAACTCTCCGGTGGAGAAAAAACGCTCACTGCTACCTCTTTACTTTTTGCCATTTATCTACTAAAGCCTGCTCCGTTTTGTATTTTTGACGAGGTAGATGCACCGCTCGACGATGCTAATATTGATAAGTTCAACAATATTATCAAAACGTTTTCTAAAGAATCCCAATTCATTATAGTAACGCACAACAAACGGACCATGGCCAGCACCGATATTATTTACGGTATTACCATGGTAGAGCAGGGAGTAAGCAAAGTGGTACCGGTTGACCTAAGGGAATTGGCAGACTAGAAGTTCTTAAGTATTGATCTGATGCGGCAGAGAAATGTTGATTACTAAAGCTGGAGCAAGTTGCTCGTTAGAGAACGGGTGATTTAAAAAGTAAAAGAATAGCCGTATAATGAGGAAATTTAGGTAAAAGTTACCAATTTTGTAGCTTTTATTATTATAACAACACCATTCATAAAATAAAAAACAAATGGCTTATAACTTATTAAAAGGGAAAAGAGGAATTATTTTTGGTGCACTAGATGAAAATTCCATTGCCTGGAAAGCTGCCTTAAAAATTAAAGAAGAAGGAGGAACATTTACACTAACCAATGCGCCTGTTGCTTTGCGACTGGGAGCACTGAAAAAACTTGGGGAAGAATGCAATGCTGAAATTATTCCGGCAGACGCCACTTCTCTTGACGATTTGGAAAACCTTTTTCAAAAATCAATGGATGCAGTAGGCGGAAAAATTGATTTTATCCTTCACTCTATTGGCATGAGCCCCAATGTACGTAAAGGAAAGCAATATGGTGACATCAATTATGACTTCTACCAAAAGACACTGGATATATCCGCGTTGTCATTTCATAAAATAATGCAAACGGCAGAAAAAATGGATGCCATGAACGAGTGGGGTAGCATACTGGGATTATCATACATTGCTGCTCAACGTGTATTCCCTCACTATTTAGACATGGCTGAAGCAAAAGCACTGCTAGAAAATATTGCCCGTAGCTATGGCTATCGGTTTGCCAAATTGAAAAATGTAAGAGTGAATACAATATCACAATCGCCAACCAAAACTACGGCAGGTTCAGGAATTTCAGGTTTTAATGCATTTTACAATTATGCCAGTAAAATGTCTCCTTTAGGCAATGCCGATGCCGAAGATTGTGCAAATTACATTGTAACCATGTTTAGCGACCTTACCAGAAAAGTAACGATGCAAAATTTAATGCATGACGGGGGATTTTCTACTACTGGCATATCTGAGGAAATGATGAAAGATATGATGGACGAATGATTGTTTTTCCCAATGCAAAAATAAACATTGGGCTTTTTATTACCGGCAAAAGGTCCGATGGCTACCACGATTTAGCATCTTGCTTCTATCCTGTACCCTGGCACGAAGTATTGGAAGTAGTAGAAAGCGACCAATTGTCATTTGAATCTTCAGGCTTTCCCATTCCCGGTAAAGCCGAAGATAACCTTTGTTTGAAAGCCTATCAATTACTAGCTGCTGATCATGAGTTGCCCCCGGTAAAAATTCATTTACTGAAAAAAATACCCATTGGTGCTGGCCTGGGTGGTGGTTCAGCAGATGCTACTTTCATGCTTAAGGCATGCAATCAGCTGTTTGATTTAAAGATTGATGACCATCAACTGGAAATATACGCCGGTAAACTGGGCAGCGATTGCCCGTTTTTTGTAAAAAACCAGCCGGTAATTGCCCGTGGTACAGGAAATGTATTTGAACCGGTCGAATTGGATTTGCATGACAAATACCTGGTAATGGTCAATCCAAATTTACATGTTAGTACCGCGGAAGCTTATGGAGGACTGCAGGGATATTCTGCTGAGCCGGATTTAAAAGAATGGCTGCAAAAGCCCTTGGATGAATGGAAAAATGATATCAGAAATGACTTTGAAGCTTCTGTTTTTAAAATTTATCCGGCCATTAGGGCGATAAAGAAAAAGCTTTACGAATTAGGGGCAAAGTATGCCAGTATGAGTGGCTCCGGAGCTACGGTATTTGGTATTTTCGACCAGCAAGCAGATGTGAAGCGGCATTTTCCGCCAGCCTATCAAGTGAAAGGGGATTGGATGTAGCATAGTATGACACCTTTACCATCCCTGATTTGTTCATTAATTTATTGGATTTTCGCCACTTTAAAATTACAATTAAAACCCATTATTCAGTTTTTCATAGTATTTATTTAAATCTTTTGTTTTTTCGTGAACATGATCCACCCCATCAATTAATTCAAATCATTTACTCCACCATTGCAGCGTAAGTCATTATCCTGCAACGGTGAAACAATTCATCGTAATAATGAAAAGGATGAATATTGGTGTAAAATAAAAATATCAGTTCTTCCTCCGGATCAATGAAATAATCAGTAGCATAGACCCCACCCCATTTAAAGGCGCCTACCGAACCAGGCAGTTCCTGCACTCCAGCTTCCGACATAATTTCAAAACCCAGCCCAAACTTATTTTTCCGGTCCCAAACTTCCAGTTCACCAATTTGATTACGAGTCATCATTTCAATGGTTTTCAGTGCTAAAATCCTGTTACCATTAAACTCGCCTCCATTCACCAACATTTGGCAAAACCGGGCATAATCCTGAATGGTGCCTACCAAACCAGCACCTCCGGAAAAATAGGTCATTGCCCCTTCAATAGGAAATACGGTATTTTGCGGATGATCAGAAAGCTTTAATGCATCTTCAGGAGAAGGTTTGGTATACAATGAAACCAGGCGATCCTGCTTTTCTTCCGTCAGGTAAAAATAAGTATCTGCCATACCCAACGGTACAAATATTTCCTCTTCAAGGTATTTATCCAAAGGCTTTTCGCTTAGCACTTCCACCAGGTAACCCAGTATATCCGTATTGATGCCATAGGTAAATTTCTCTCCCGGCTCATGCATTATCGGCAAATCGCCCACTATCGGAATAACCTCAGCTAAAGATACATTTTCAAGGGTATTGAGCATAGGTACATTCTGCTGCAAATACAATGGATGCCCATAAGGAATACCGGCAGTATGGGTAAGTAAATGCCGGATGGTTATCGGTCCTTTGGCCGGTTCGGTAGTATAAGTGCTGTCATCCTGGTTGTATTCTAACAGAATTTCAGCGTCGGCAAACGAAGGAATATATTTAGAAACAGGGTCATCCAGGAGGAAATAACCTTTTTCATACAATTTCATCAGGCCTACAGTCACAATGGCTTTTGACTGAGAGGCAATGCGAAAAATGGCATCATTGGTCATTGGTTTACCGGATGTCATTTCGCCAAAACTTTTATGATGTACTACCTGGCCCTTGCGTGCAATAAATGTAACCATGTGCGGTAACGTTCCATCAGCAATTTTTGCGTTAATAAAAGAATCAAGTACTGCTAATCTATCTGCCGAAAACCCGACACCTGATACATCTTCCAGAGTTGAAAAAGATTGCACGTTGCCCAAGGGATCAGTTTTACGAGGCTGACAGGCTGTAACTATCAGCCAGAAAGACAGGATTAAAATGGAATTTTTCATTATTGTTTAAATTTATAGCTAAAATAAGGAAAATTTGATTAAATATTGAATGGGTGGCTTGCAATTACCTTCCTTTTTTACTATTTTAGTATATTTCCCATTATCAACCGAACCCAACTTGTCAATGAAGCAATGGCTTTTTATTTCCGCAGGTATTGTATTAATCTTAACTGTGGCTTGGTTTACGAGCAGCAGTTTTCAACAGGATAAAATCTCCTATAATCAACATATCCGTCCAATTTTGAATAAGAACTGTCTTTCTTGTCATGGTGGGGTAAAAAAAGAGTCAGGATTCAGTTTGCTTTTTGAAGAAGAGGCCAAGTCGGCCAATGAATCAGGAAAATTAGCTATAGTTCCGGGTGATGCAAAGCATAGCGAAATGATTCGCCGAATTACTTCCAATGATCCTGACATTCGAATGCCCCCGGAAGGTGATCCATTATCAGAAGAAGAAATTAATTTGATTAAAAAATGGATATCTCAGGGAGCCGAATGGGAAACACACTGGGCACTGATAAAGCCTGAAAAGCAGCAATTGCCTGAAGCGAATCCAGCCAACTGGCCACAAAACGATATAGATCATTTCATACTGGCCGGATTAAAAGAAAATAAGCTTAAACCTTCTCCGGAGGCAGAATCTCATATCTTAATCAGAAGGCTTTACCTGGATTTAACAGGACTACCTCCCAGCCCGGAAGAAGTAAGGCAAATCACCAAAAATTTTAACCGGGAAAAATACCAGGAAAAAGTAGACTCATTGTTAAATTCTCCTCACTTCGGCGAAAAATGGGCCTCGCTGTGGCTGGATCTGGCCCGGTTTGCGGATTCGAAAGGATACGAAAAGGATGGCTTTCGAAATATATGGAAATTCAGGGATTATGTTATCAAGTCGTTTAATGAAGATAAGCCATATGATCAATTTACCATTGAGCAATTAGCCGGTGATCTTTTACCCAATCCCACTGAAGAACAATTAATTGCCACTGCTTTTCACCGCAACACGATGAATAATGACGAAGGCGGTACCGATGATGAAGAATTTCGGGTGGCAGCTGTAATTGATCGGGTAAATACTACCTTTGAAGTGTGGCAGGGACTGACAATGAGCTGTGTGCAGTGCCACAGCCATCCCTATGATCCCTTTCGACATGAGGAATATTATCAATTAATGGCATTTTTTAACAATACCTCCGACGAGGATGTACCCAGTGAAGCGCCCAACTGGAAAGATTTTGAACCAGAAGATGAGGCAAAAATCAAACGAATCAAAGATTGGGTAGCCAATCACGCCAATGATAATCCAACACAAAAAAGTAAAGACATAGAATATTTTATTCATCTCACAGAGCCCAAAATCCACCCTAAATATTTTGACAGCATTACTGATGGCACCTTGAATGATAACAAATATCTGGCCCTGGATGATGGAGGCTTTTGCCGGATCCGGGATATCTGGCTTAGCGGCATGGATCAATTGGTGGTAAATTATGGCGGCAATGGCAAAGGATTTTTCGAACTGAGAATGGATGGCGTGAATGGACCATTATTGACCAAGATTGAATTGCCAAAAACTAAAGGCGGGTGGAATTTTCAGACTTTCATCGTACCACTTAAATCTCAAGAGGACTATCACGACCTTTATCTGGTTTACCAGAATCCTCAGGGACAAAGATCTGGCAACCTGGGCTGGCTGATGCCAATTCAATCATTGCCTGGCAAAGAAAATGATGGTTACCAGCAGATACATACGCAATTGCTTTCCTTACTCAATGCCAAAACTGAAAATACGCCCATTATGCTAGAAAGGCCGGACTATTTCAGCCGTACCACCCGGGTTTTTGAAAGAGGCAATTGGCTGGTACATGGAGAACTGGTAGCGCCGAAGGTACCGAATTCTTTACCTGCCATACCGGAAAAATATCCGCAAAACCGGTTGGGTCTGGCACAATGGATGGTCAGCCCTGAAAATCCACTGACTGCACGGGTGATGGTCAACCGGGTATGGGAGCAACTTTTTGGTATCGGGCTCATTGAAACAGCAGAAGATTTTGGTACTCAGGGAGCACCGCCTTCGCACCCCCAGCTACTGGATCACCTGGCCTGGAAGTTTATGCATGAACATCATTGGTCTATCAAATCACTTTTGAGGGAAATCGTATCATCAGCTACCTATCAGCAATCTTCAAAGTCCACACCTGATTTGAACCGTCTTGACCCCTACAATCGCCTGCTGGCGCGCGGACCGCGATTTCGCCTGTCAGCCGAACAGGTGCGAGATCAGGCTTTGGCCGTTAGTGGCTTGCTAAGTGAAAAAATGCACGGACCAAGTGTTATGCCCCCACAACCGGAAGGTGTGTGGCAGGTAATTTACAGTGGCAATCGCTGGAAAACGGATACAACGGAAGACCGATATCGAAGAGGGCTTTATACCTTCTGGAGGCGTACCTCACCGTACCCTTCCATGACCGCTTTCGATAGCCCTAGTAGAGAGTTCTGTGTGCAACGAAGGATAAGAACCAATACCCCATTACAATCTTTAGTTACCTTAAATGATACGGTTTATTTCGAAGCTGCCCAAGCACTGGCAGCAAAAATGAATCAACAACCATCATTAGATCATAAGATCATTACCGGCTGGAAAAAAGCTACTCTGAAACCGGTGGACAGCACAAAGTTGGAATATTTACGAAAATTTTACCTAAAGGCTAAACTGGATATAGAGAAAGGTAATACTTCTACCAGTATTACCGGAAAGTATTTACAGGGCAATGCAGAAAATGCCGCATTGGTTATGACCGCTAGTGTAATTTTAAACTTAGATGAATTTTTAACCAAGGAATAATATGCAAGATACTTTTGAATATAATCACCTTCATCATTCAACCCGACGTCACTTTTTGAAAGGAATGGGTGCAATAGCCTTAAGTGCTTTATTTGGTTGCAATAGCGAAGCATTGAAAAACCCGCCAATTGATATGAAAAATCCATTGGCTGCCCGAAGCCCACATTTCGCGGGTAAGGCCAAACGGGTAATTTTTTTACACATGGCAGGCGCACCCTCTCAGCTAGAGCTTTTTGATTATAAACCCGAACTGCACAAACTTGACGGAAAAGAATGTCCGGAATCCTTTATCAAGGGTAAAAAATTCGCTTTTATTCAGGGTGTGCCCAAAATGCTTGGCCCACAAGCTTCTTTTAATCAACATGGGCAATCAGGAGCCCTGATATCAGATCGATTACCTTACTTCAGCCAGGTAGCCGATGAAGTTTGTTTTCTTAAGGCTATGCACACCGACGAATTTAATCATGCCCCTGCACAGCTCCTTATGCAAACAGGTGCACCACGATTGGGAAGACCTAGTGTGGGATCGTGGGTAACTTACGGCCTGGGAACAGATAACCAAAACCTGCCCGGCTTTATCGTATTGGCCTCGGGAGGTAAAGTGCCAAGTGCTGGCAAAAGTGTGTGGGGAAGCGGCTTTTTGCCTACCGTTTACCAGGGAGTGCAATGCCGCAGTAAAGGAGACCCCATCCTTTACGTGAGCGATCCGCACGGTGTGAGCCGCGATATGCGTAAGCTGAGCATAGAGGCCATCAATGAAATCAATCAGCAACATTATCAGACAATGCAGGATGAAGAGATCCGCACCAGGATTTCACAATATGAACTGGCTTTTCGCATGCAGACCTCCGTTCCGGAAACCATGGACATATCACAGGAGCCCGATTATATTCACCAGATGTACGGTTCCCAGCCGGGAGAATCTTCATTTGCAAATAACTGCCTGCTGGCTCGCAGATTAGCAGAAAGAGGCGTCCGGTTCATACAATTGTATGATTGGGGATGGGATATGCATGGCACCAATCGCTCCAGTGGCTTGCGCGAAGGCTTTACCGAGAAGTGCAACCAGATAGACAAAGCCACTACCGCTTTATTGCTTGACTTAAAACAAAGAGGTATGCTGGAAGAAACCCTGGTGGTATGGGGAGGGGAGTTTGGACGCACACCCATGCAAGAAAATCGCGGTGGTAAGGAGATGCCATTTGTGGGTCGAGACCATCATACCGAAGCATTTACCATGTGGATGGCCGGTGGAGGAATCAAGCCGGGATTTTCTTTTGGTGAAACCGATGAATTGGGATACAAAGGAGTAAGGGACCGCGTTCATATCCACGACTTGCAGGCCACTATTTTGCATTGCCTGGGCATGAATCATAAGGAACTCACTTATCCTTTTCAAGGGCGCGACTTTCGCCTGACTGATGTACACGGGCATGTAGTTAAAGAGATCTTGGCCTAAATCAGATGGCTTCTATTGCAGAAGTAGTTGAATGCTTGAGTATCCGTCAAAGGAAACACCTTTTGACATCTAAAATATTTTGCATAACCTGAAATAATTTAATAACATTTTATAAATTAAAAATTTTAAACTAATGATAAAATATTCCCACCTCTTTTTATTTTTAATTTTATTAATTAATTAACTGTTCACCAAAAGAGCGTAGTGCAAGTAAACTAAGTGAAGATACTCAACAATTGGTAAAACATAACCCTACTAATAGAAGCTACACCACCTATTTTCATGAAAATTATTACGATCAATTGCAGATCAATAATATCATGCTGTTTTTCACAAAAGAAAATGAACAAGCAAAGGCAAAAGCATTGGGTTTGATCGTTAACCACACGAGAAAAGAGCCGCTGAGCATTCTGCGATATCAATTTGTAATTGATGGAGAAGAATTTATCTATACACCGCATAACCTATATACCATTGATGATTTTGAAAAACCAAAAACGATTATTTCCTGCCAGGATACCCTAACCAGCCAATCCTTTGACATTATGAAAAAACTAATCAAATCAGAGCAAGCGAAGATCATTTATATTGGTGAAAATAATTCTATCAGCCATGATATTGATAAAAAAGTGAAAAAACAATTAAGACAGGTGATTAATGCTTATGAAGCCATGGACGGAGAATTGCCTTAGGTGAATTGTTATTATAAATACATGGCG
>CAZQEZ010000120.1:9605-13069 GCA_964592475.1 uncultured Roseivirgaceae bacterium | reverse complement strand
TGCCAGAAAGGATCAGAAAGCATAATTCCAACCATAAAGGATTTACTGGTAAAGCTAATGACTGGAAGATAGTGTTACAGGAAGCCTTTGCTTCTAAAAAAGAGGCTTATCATAGAGAAAGAATTATTAAAAGCTGGAAAAGTAGAAAAAGGGACTAATAGCCGAATAGTTCCCTGGCAAACTTTTCTCAGCCAAATTATTTAGCTACACATCCCCAAATATTTAGTTTGACTTGTAATAAATTCCGAATCACAAAAATATTTTCCTCAAAATGGAATCGCTCCATTTGCAAAATGGGTCTTTGGTGCGCTTCTGAGTGGATTAACTTAATTTGCACATGGTTTGTATCTCTATGAATGTATTTTGATAAATTATTTTAGTTTTAAAAACAGGAGCGTAACTATGCTAACACCAATTAACAAAGTTTTAATAAATTTAAATGAAAAGGTGCAAGACCAAATAAATGAGTTACATGAAATTGTACAAGAGTTTAAAGATGTAAAATTTGACATTAAGCAACAAGACAACCCGATTAAATCCGCGGCTGATAAAATTAAAAAGGAAAATGAAATTAAATAACTCAAGCGAGTTATTTATTTTGTTATGTTTTTTATGATATCTTCCAGGCGCTGTATCCTGTCTTCAAGCTCAGCAATTTTACCTTTTTTAACATTTTCATTTAAAAATTCAGAGGTAATTTTGGCCTTTACCTCCCATATTTCCAAAAGCTCTTCAAATTCAACTTTGAAGGGCTTATACTTTTCATTGTCACTCTTAAGAACTAATATGTTAGACTCTTGAGGTAAATTAAATACTCGTTTTACCACAATACCATTTTTTGATACTATCACGCACAAAGTACCATCCTCAATTTCTTTATATTTGTCTATAATTTTAACAACTAGTATATCTTTTTCAGTTATAGCTGGCTGCATACTATCTCCCAGCACCTCAAACATTCTAAAGTTTCCATCTTTAAATCCGGGTATACTGTATGCTTCTAAAGAGCGTAAATATGCTTCATTATTAAAGTTTTTTAAATAATCAGCATGAGCTACTGTATCAACAAAAATGATATTTGGAGAAAAACCTTTAAGAAAACCTTTAGCAGCAGCCTTTGGTATTTCCAGGTTTCTGTGCATGCTTGATTCACCGTACAAAAGCCAATCAGCACTGATATTGAATTTATCACAGATACGAAAGAGTGTTTCTAAAGAAAGCTTTATTCTTCCACCTTCTATTTGTGATAATGCACCTTGAGAAATATTTATTTCCTTAGCAAACTTACTTTGATTAAGCTTCAAGGATTTTCGAAGATTACTCACCCTTTCTTCAAAAGACATATTAATGCAGTTAAAGTTTACTTATTAAAAAATATAAAAATAGCGTGAGTAAAAATGCCCGCATTAAAATATGCAGGCTTAGAGTCTATTCTAAATGCATCCACTCTTTCTTGGCTACCAATTCTTCTTCGGTTTCTTCATTGTCTGGGTCTGGCACACAACAGTCTACCGGGCAAACAGCCGCGCACTGAGGCTCTTCGTGAAAACCAGTACACTCTGTACATTTACCTGAAACTATATAATAAAACTCGTCAGAGTAAGGTTCTTGTGTTTCGTTAGCATCTACTACTACTCCGTCTTCTAATTCAACTTCTTTTAAATCGGTACCTCCAGCCCAGGTCCAATCTACTCCACCTTCGTATATGGCCGTATTAGGGCATTCCGGTTCACATGCACCACAATTGATGCACTCGTCAGTTATCATTATTGCCATTTTATTCTCTTTTTTTGGTATTTAAAAAACTCTATAGACAACAAAATTAAAATAATTATGTTTGTGCCTTCAATGATGTTTTATGTTTATTAAAAAATATGCAACTATCCGAGCGAATATTTGCGTTTCTTCAACTTGGCAAAATACTCAGCTCTTTATCAAATGATGAAAAAGAGCTATTGTATAAACGTGCAAAAGCAAAAAATGCTTGGTTCACATTTGATAATATAGATTATTCTTTGCAGCAAATTTCTAGTAACCTGACTCAGGAAAAACTAGATGATTGGTTAAAAAATTATTCATTACCAGTAATTAAACCTAAAAATATAGGGCTTGTAACTGCTGGCAATATTCCACTGGTTGGTTTTCATGATTTTATATCAGTGTTGCTTAGTGGTCATAATTTAATTGGCAAACTAAGTAGTCAGGATGAGGTTTTGATGAAATATATTGCCAATGTGATCATTGAAGAGCAGCCCGGGTTTAAAAACAAGATCAATTTTGTAGATAGACTTAATAATATAGATGCCGTTATTGCTACCGGTAGCAACAATTCGTCTAGATACTTTGAATATTATTTTGGTAAATACCCAAACATAATTAGAAAAAATCGCACTTCGATAGCCGTACTTACAGGCCAAGAAAGTGATGAAGATTACAAAAGGCTAGGAGAAGATATTTTTCGATATTTTGGGCTAGGTTGTAGAAATGTGACTAAAATATATGTTCCTCAAGACTTTAAGCCCGCCGAGTTTATTGAAAGATTTGCCTCGTGGGAGGTCTTGATTAAAAACCATAAATATGCCAATAATTACGACTACAATCGCTCAGTATATTTACTTAAGCAATTGCCTTTTTGGGAAGGCGGCTATTTTTTAATGTTGGAAACTGAAGATTTATTTTCGCCTTTAGCAGTTTTATATTTTGAAAAATACGACAACTTTATAAGGCTTAAAAGTAAAATTAAAAACCAGGAAAATCAATTACAATGCATAGTTGGCAATATTGATTATCCTGGAGTTATAAATTTTGGGCAGGCACAAAACCCCGGGTGGAAAGATTATGCAGATAATATTGATACCTTAAAATTCCTTAGCCAACTGAATTAGCCAAAATCATTTTGCATATCATTTTTAATGATCAATTGATTGTCAATACCTGTTACTCCTTTTGTATAAAGTGCTGATTCATAGGCTTGCATATTCTGATCGCGACTTTTCACTTTGCCTTTTAAAATTACATAACCGCTAACTACTGTTACCTCAATATCTTGAGCATCTATGTTAGCGTTACCATTTAAACCAGCTTTTACAGCTTCGGCTATGGCTTCATCATCTGAGTTATTATTTTTTGCAACTTGCACTTCACTAATCACTTCCAGGGTACCTTTTACATTTTCAGCTATTTCTGTGCTCAGTTGCTTTTTCCAAAATGCATCTACTGTACCTTTTAATGAAACTACACCATTTTTTACAACCACTTGTAAATCACTGTAATTAAGATAATCGTTCCAATAAAGATTTCTTTCAATAGTCTCTTTCAAGTCTTCATCTGCCGGCCTGTTGGAGGCTCGATTATCTACCGATAAATTATTTTCAACCAGCTCTACTCCTGCTACCTGGTAGGCCTTTTTTTCCGCCATTCTTTTAGAAAGTATATTGCCAACGGTTCCCGAGAGCTTAAGGGTC
>CAZQEZ010000120.1:0-9505 GCA_964592475.1 uncultured Roseivirgaceae bacterium | reverse complement strand
CTATCATCCCACATTAGATTATCTACTACTTCCTGTTTTATTTTATTCTCATCAATCATAAAAATCTCCTCTATATTGGTTTCTTAAAGATTAACAAGCTATAATGAAAATTGATTAGAATAAAAAAAGGGGATGATATAAATACCACCCCCTTCTAATTTTTATTTGTTAACTATATTATTTCACTTCTACTGTGTAAACCCAGGTTTCTTCAAATCCAGGAGTTGATCTAAGCTCAAGCCATGCTAAACGGGCTTCTGTCAGATCCTTTGTATTTATAACATATACATAATTATATTTAGTCACCGGGCTGTAAATGAAGTCTGTATCCTTAAATCCTTTATTCTTCATCTTTTCTTTAAAACCAATGGCGTTTTCTTCCTCTGCAAATACACCTACCGTAACATAATATCCTTTAGAAATGCTTGGATCTTCTACGGTAATTTTAGTTGCCTGGAAGTTGCTTTCCGTTGCTTGCTGTTGCTTAGCATCTGGTTTTGCTTCACTTTGATCTGCTACTACTACTACAGGTTTTTCTTGAGCAGGCGTAGTCTCTACTTGTTGAGCAGCAGCTTCATTTTCTACAGCACCCTTTTCAATTGGCTTAGTTTCTTCCTTCGGTTCGATATTTTTCAACGTAGGCGTTTTTGTTTTTTTCGCTTTCGGTTGTTTTTTGGCCTTAGGCTCTTTTTTGGCCTTAGTTTTCTTAGCTTTCACCTTTTTCTCCTTGGTTTCTTTTTGCTTTTTAGGCTTTACCTTTGCAGTTTCTAAGGTGTCGGCATCTATTACTATTTCTTCTACTTTAGGTTCTTCCTTTTGCTCTTTTTGCACAGGTGTTGGCTCTGAAGTCTTTTGAGCAGCTTTAGATTCTTTTTTTTCTTTTGCCGGCTTCTCTTCTTTGGCTTTCTTCTCTTTTACTGGCTTCTCTTTCTTAGCTTTCTTTTCTTTTGCCGGTTTTTCTTTTTTGGCTTTCTTCTCTTTGGGTGGCTTGGGAGTTTTTGGTGGTTTTACCACATCTTCAAAGGTACGCTTACTTCCTATCCTGTAACTCAAGAATATTTCATGACTGCCGCCACCAAATCCATTGACAATACTAGTAGCCAATTCTTGAGCATAGCCCACTCGAAAGCTATTAAACTTAGCGCCAAACATTATAGTAGCCCCTGATTGAATTCGGTAAGATCCGCCTCCCCATAGAAAGTCTTGGTAGTGTACAAGAGTAGCTATTTCAACTAAACTTTTATCATTTTGAACAAATCTATAAATAGCACTAGGCTCTACTTTAATTTCTTCGTTCACTTCCAGTTTCATACCCCCGGATATTATAAACTGACTTAAATATTGATTAGTTAGGTCAGCAGGGTTATCAGTATTCACTAAATAAGTGGTGCCGAATAAGTTGGGTAGCGCCAAGCCAATGTGTGCAGTACCATATTGATAAGTTACCCCAAAATTACCAATAGGATTAAATTGATTTTCGTAATTGGCAATAGCGGGGTCAGAAGGATTTGACGAATTAGCCACATCATACTGTTGACTCATAAAACCACCTGAAAGTCCAAATCTTATATTTTGTTTATAACCTATTGGCAACATATAACCAAAGGTTCCCACTGCCATCGTGTTTCTGAACAACCCATTTTGATCGTACATTAAGTTACCCCCAATATTTACTTGCCTGTTATAAGGCATTTGAAAGGTAAGATTTGTGATGGAAGGTGCGTTTTCAATACTTACCCACTGTTGTTTGTGCATTAATTGCACCTCCATGTATTGGTCAAATCCAACTAAAGATGGATTGTAAGTGTAGGGAGAAATAATAAAATGGTTCGGTATTGGTATTATTTGAGCTTTCAAAGAAAATGTGGATAATAGCCCTAGACCCCAAAAAAGCAATATAATTCTTCTCATAGCAATAATTGTATAATGTTAGAATCTTGTTAATAAATTATATTCCAAGTTAGGAAGAAGATATTATTGAAATATTGGGAGAAAAACTCAAAACTAAGCCATGTAATATTTTGCTGACATTGGGTAGTTACCTGCTATCCTTATTATAAGGATTAGAACTTAATTTATTTATTTTAAGAATTTTAGAGGAGGCTAACTAAAATAATTATTGAGTATGATAAATTCCTGGCGAAACTGCTGCCGATATTCTTGAGGAGACAAGCTGTTTATTTCTTTAAATTGCCTATTGAAGTTACTTAAATTTCGAAATCCGCTTTGAAAACATATCTCTGAAATTGAATTATCGGTTTCTACCAATAGCTTACTGGCATGGCCCACGCGCATTTCGTTTACAAACCGACTGAAATTTTTCCTGGTTCTTTTTTTAAAATAATGACAAAAAGCTGATTTAGTCATGTTTACAATCTCAGATGCCTCATCTATGCTTAATGATCTTTGTAGTTTTTTATTATGTATTGGTGTATTTGATTTATTTTTTGATTGAAGCGAATTCCCCTTTGGGAGCGATCAAGCATACGCCGAAGTTCTTGCATTTCTAATTTTTGTAAAAATGAATCACCAGGAAAATCATTTCTAAACTGCACAATAATTGCTTTTACATTAGATATTTGTGGTTAGACAGAGGTAAATAAACGTTATCATTAATAACTTTAGTAATCTAAATAAATTGATAATTAACCATCAGAACAGGTAAAAATCTCTATTTTAGTGGAAAAATAACTTTTTGAGATAACTATGAATTTTAATCTAGCAGAACACTCCCACAGAAGATTTAATCCCCTGAACGGTGAATGGATATTGGTTTCTCCGCATCGATCCAAAAGACCATGGCAAGGACAGGTAGAAAAAACCCAACCGGAAGTAAAGCCTAAATACGACGAAAAATGCTATTTATGCCCCGGAAATACCAGAGCAGGAGGTAAAAAAAATCCTAAATACGAAGAAACTTTTGTTTTTACTAATGACTTTGCCGCACTTACTATGGATGTGCCTGATGGAAAGCTTAACAGGGATAACCTGATAATAGCTGAGGCTGATAAGGGAACTTGCCGGGTAATATGTTTTTCCCCGCGACACGATCTTACGCTACCGGAGATGGAGGTGGACGATATTCGAAAAGTGATCGATTTGTGGTGTAAAGAATTTGACAACTTAGGTAAGCAGGAAGCAATTAATTATGTTCAGATTTTCGAAAATAAAGGTGCTGTAATGGGATGTAGCAATCCTCATCCGCACGGACAAATATGGGCTCAAAATATCATTCCTGCTGAACCTGCTAAAGAAATAACTCATCAATTGACCTATTGGAAGGCCAATAATAGCAGTTTACTGGGTGACTACTTGAAGCTGGAAATGGAAGATAAAAGTCGCATGATATTTGAAAATGAGCATTTTGCAGTATTGGTTCCTTTTTGGGCCACCTGGCCTTTTGAGACTATGATCGTAAGTAAACGTCATTTCCAAAATTTATTACAAATGACTGAGAGTGAAAAAAATGCCTACGCTGCTATAATTAAAGAAATCACAATACGGTACGATAACTTATTCGAAGTATCATTTCCTTATTCTGCAGGCATCCACCAAAGTCCTACAGATGGAAAGGATCATGCTGAGTGTCATTTTCACATGCATTTTTACCCGCCTTTGCTCAGGTCTGCTTCTGTGAAAAAATTTATGGTGGGATACGAAATGCTTGGTAATCCGCAAAGAGATATTACAGCAGAATTTAGTGCTGAAAAATTAAAGAGTTTATCAAATATTCATTACAAAAACCGATAATTATGGCTGACGGACATTATTTATTAGGATTAGACATAGGTAGCTCATCTGTAAAAGCATCTTTAATAGATGCAGAAAATGGCCTTTTGGTTGGGTCAACTACTTCACCTGCCTCAGAAATGCCCATGCAAGCACCCGAGCCTGGGTGGGCCGAGCAAAACCCCGAAATGTGGTGGGATAATGTAGTAGCCAGTGTACAGGAAATTGTAACTCGGTACAAAATAGAGCCTGATGAAGTTGCCGCTATTGGTATTTCCTATCAAATGCATGGCCTTGTATGTATAGATAAAGATCAACAGGTGCTGAGGCCAAGCATCATCTGGTGCGATAGTAGGGCTGTAGCCATTGGCAATAAGGCTTTTGAAACCCTTGGAAGTGATTTTTGCCTTTCCAGTTTGCTCAACTCGCCTGGCAATTTTACCGCCTCAAAGCTTAGTTGGGTTCAACAAAATGAGCCTGATGTCTATAAAAAAATAGATAAAATAATGCTGCCGGGAGATTATATAGCAATGCGATTGACCGGAGAAATAAATACTACCAATAGTGGTCTTTCCGAAGGAATCTTTTTTGATTATAAAAAACAAACAATTTCAGATGAACTACTGCAGCATTATAATATTGATAAAAGTTTAATTCCTGAGGTGGTTCCCACTTTTGCCATTCAGGGTGAATTGAGACAGGAAGCTGCCCAACAATTAGGGATAAATGCCGGTACGAAAATCAGCTATAGAGCCGGCGACCAGCCTAATAATGCTTTCTCTTTAAACGTGTTGGATCCCGGCGAAGTGGCTGCTACTGCCGGCACCTCGGGGGTAGTCTATGGTATCATTGATCAACCCTCTTATGACAAGCAATCACGAGTAAATACTTTTGTACATGTAAATCATGAAATAAGTAAACCAAGATATGGGGTTCTTCTTTGTGTCAACGGTACGGGCATTCTTAATAGCTGGCTCAAGCACAATGTAGCAGCGAACCTTGACTATGAAGCGATGAATGCAGAAGCAGCGAAAGTGCCAGCAGGGGCAGATGGAGTTATGGTATTGCCATTTGGAAATGGTGCAGAAAGAGTGCTTGGCAATCATGACATAGGAGCACGATTTTTGAATTTTAATTTTAACCGGCATCAGCGCAACCATTTATTTAGAGCTTCACAAGAAGGTATAGTATTCGCACTTAACTATGGCTTTGAGATAATGCAAAACATGGGGCTGCAATTGAATGTGGTTAAAGCAGGACAAGCCAATATGTTCCTTAGCGATATATTTAAGCATACATTTGCCAATGCTACAGGAGCTACTGTAGAGTTGGTAAATACTGATGGAGCCCAGGGAGCTGCCAGAGGGGCAGGCCTGGGAGCAAGAATATTTAAAAATCGTGAAGAAACCTTCCGGGGTTTAAAAACAATTCAGACAATAGAGCCTGACAAGGAACAAAAAAACTATTATCAAGAGCTTTATTCGCGATGGCAAGCACAATTAAATAACATTTTAAAATCTTAATTTAAAAATTTTTTCAAACTAAAATTCCGAAAATTATGAGTACAGAATATTTCAATGGAATTCCTAAAATTAAATACGAAGGTCCTGAATCAAAAAACACCTTGTCATTTAAATTTTATGATGAAAACAAAGTAGTGGCAGGTAAAACCATGAAAGACCATTTCCGATTTGCGGTAGCTTACTGGCATTCTTTCTTTAATGTAAATGCCGATCCTTTCGGTCCTGGCACACGCGTATTTCCCTGGGACAAAAGTGACAACCCCATGGATAATGCCATGTACCGGCTAGAGGCAGCTTTTGAATTTATTACAAAACTAGGGGCACCTTTCTGGTGTTTCCATGATCGCGACCTGGCACCCGAGGGCAAATCTGTAGCCGAATCAGAAAAAAACCTGCAAACGCTGGTGGAGATGGCCAAAAAATATCAGCAAGACACTGGCATAAAATTGCTGTGGGGTACCGCCAACCTGTTTAGTCATCCTCGCTATATGAATGGGGCCGCGACCAATCCTGATTTTCATGTATTATGTCATGCAGCTGCTCAAGTAAAAGCGGCCATAGATGCAACAGTAGAACTTGGAGGAGAAGGATATACATTTTGGGGAGGTCGCGAAGGTTACATGAGCTTGTTCAATACCAACATGAAAAGGGAAATTGACCACCTGGGGCAGTTTTTGAGAACAGCTCGCGACTATGGTAGAAAAAACGGCTTCGAAGGTGTTTTTTATATTGAACCAAAGCCAATGGAGCCTACCAAACATCAGTACGATTTTGATGCAGCTACTGTAATTGGGTTTCTTCGGGAGCAAAATTTGGATAAAGATTTCAAATTGAACTTAGAAGCTAACCATGTTACGCTAGCCGGGCACACCTTTACCCACGATGTACAATTAGCCGTAGACAATGGATTATTAGGAAGTATAGATGCCAATCGAGGAGATTTCCAAAATGGCTGGGATACTGATTATTTTCCTACTGATATTTATGATACTACCCAGGTGATGTTGATTTTATTACAGAAAGGAGGAATGGCTCCCGGAGGTTTTAATTTTGATGCCAAATTGAGAAGAAACTCTACCGATCTGGAAGATCTTTTTATTGCTCACATTGGAGGTATGGACGCGTTTGCCAGAGGACTTATGGCTGCTGACAGGCTGATGAATGAATCGGATTTGCTGAAAATGAAGGATCAGCGCTATTCTTCTTTTGATAGTGGAGATGGAGCAAGATTTGAAAAAGGAGAATTGAACTTAGAGGCACTACGCAAACTGGCTGAGGATAAAGGAGAGCCCAGCATGATAAGTGGCAAGCAAGAGTGGTATGAAAATGTGGTGAATCAATATTTATAATTTTCTACCAAATGAATAAAAGCTTTTAAATTGGAAACTTCTCTTGCAATGCACGCGAGAGAAGTTTTTTTGTTTGCTTGCATACAAACATATCCGTTGTATTGCAAGAAAGCCAAGTCTCCTAACCGCAGGGAAGACAATGGATGTTTAATTAGTTAAAAATCATGGATTTTCTTACTTCAGTTATGAAATTGTATATTGCTGCAAATTATTTCGACAATAATTGTTTATTTTAGTTCTTCTGTTAATCAATGTAATAAGCTTAGCTGCAATTAAATACAATATCATTTACAAACAGTAGTAGCGATAAATTTAGAAGTTAATCAGGTTATGAAAAAATTTAATTCATCATTGTGTTGTGTCCGATCAGTATTTTTTTTTCCAGTTATACTGATATTATTATTTTTAGATCATGTAAGTTTTGCTCAGGATTATAAGGCCCGGGCTATGCATAATATAGAGTATTTGATAAAGGATCCTTATCTTAAGGATTATGTAAAGGTCGATGATAGTGGAGTAACCATGTACGACCCTAAAGATTCGCGAAAGCCTGAAATTAAAATATTCTGGAATGAAGCAGAATTCTTTTTGAAAATGCTTTATAACACACCATATCATGAAATGCTTAAGATTTATCAAACAAAAGGTACACGACCATTCAATCAGAGCATTGTAAACCGGTATGGGCACTTGACGTTACCCAATAAAACTGAATTTAGCGGACTAAAAGTAGCCATAGACCCTGGCCACTTTGCCGGCGATTGGAAACAAGCACTACAAGAAGAAAAGTACGTGAAGATACGAGGCAAGGATTTAAAGCAGAAAAGGGATGTTGAATTTTATGAATCTGAGCTTAATTATACAGTGGCAGAAATTCTGAAAAAAATGCTTGAAAACGAAGGCGCCATAGTTTATTTCAGTAGAACTGTTGGAGAAAGCGCGGTAGGTTTGCCTTTTGACGAATGGTATGAAAAAAGAATGGAAGCCGATTTGAAAAAAAGTGTAGCGCTTGGGGATATTGAACCTGGCAGAGCTAATTACTTGCTTAAACAAGCCAGTAGACCTCAAGTATTCCATTCGTATTACAAATACCTTGATTTTGTAGGCAGATCTAGAAAAATAAATACTTTTAATCCTGATATAACCCTGATCATTCATTTCAATTCGGAAGAGAGAAACGAAAGAGATAAAGAAGGGTTCTTAAAACCTGTAAAAACAAATTATTCGATGGTATTCGTACCCGGAAGCTTTGTAAGGGGAGAATTAAGAAAACTAGACACCAGAATCGATTTCTTAAGACTTTTATTAAGTAACGATTTGGAAAGATCAATAGATTTATCCGAATATTTAATTGAAACACATGATGAAATCCTGGATGTACCACCGGTAAAAGAAGAAGAAAACCTAAGCTGGCAAAAGAAATATGCAGTTTACTCAGGTAGCCCGGGTATTTATCACCGCAACCTTTACCTTACTCGTTCGATAAAAGGGGTTATTATTTATGGTGAAAGCTTACTGCAGGATAACATAAATGAAATAAAGTCCTTGAGCAAAAAGGATAAAGATTTCCACGGCAAAAAAGTTTCTAGCCGACTTTATGATGTAGCTAAAGCTTACTTTAAATCATTAGAACTTTACTTGAAAGATAAACAAGCTGAGGCACAAGCTAAATATGTAGAAAACGAATCAGATTTATAGATGTATAAAAGAGGTCAATATTTATTTGGCCTCTTTTATTTTTTGTGATCGAGCCATTTTTTGCAAGAAAAATAGAAAAATAAAATATACTCCTATAAAAAATGGAATTACTAATACCGCCCATCCTATAACAGCAGCCCATATCACTAAACCAAATTTTTGCATTGCCATCCACCAGTTTTCTTTAAATAATTGCAACATAGATTCTAAATGAATGGTAAGTTTGAATTGAAAAAGTGCATTACCAATTTGAAAAAATGGTACTAGCATCAAAATTTGTAAAGGATACACACCGTAATTGGTAATTTGCGGTGCCACGTAATTCAACCTCAATACCAGGCAAAGCAAAATTAAAATAGCAGTATTCGTTCCTATTACCGGAAATGTGCCAATGGCTGCTCCAAGTGCTAATGCAAGGGCGAGTTGAGGTGGTTTCATCCCTTGCCTCAATAAATTATTTAATTTTTGCTTTACTTTGGTAAAATAATTCTTGAAGCGTTGCATGATAAGATAAAAAAAATTTTAAGTAAATAAGTCTGCCTACAAGCATTCCGTTTTCAATAGCTTTCCGAATCATTGGGGAAAGAGCCTAACTTAACATCTTTAATATAATTTGTAACTGCTCCATCGATCGTTTCTTGCAGATTGGCATACTGTCGTAAAAAACGAGGCTTAAAATCCTGATTAATGCCCAGCATATCATGCATCACCAGCACCTGGCCGTCTACATGAGGCCCCGCACCAATACCAATTAATGGAATAATTGCATTTTCTGCCACTTTCTTGGCTAGTTTAGCCGGTATTTTTTCCAAAACCATAGAAAAACACCCCAGTTCTTCAAGCAATTTAGCATCATCAAATAGCTTTTGAGCTTCTACTTCATCTTTAGCCCTTACCGTATAGGTCCCAAATTTATAAATAGATTGGGGAGTTAATCCCAAGTGCCCCATTACCGGAACACCTGCACTTAATACCCTAATCACTGAATCTTTAATCTCAAGTCCGCCTTCCATTTTCACACAATGAGCACCCGATTCTTTCATGATACGAATGGCCGACCTTAATGCTTCGGATGAATTGCCTTGGTAACTACCAAAAGGTATATCTACCACTACCAAGGCTCGCTCCACAGCCTTAACCACTGATTTTGCATGATATATCATCTGGTCTAAAGTTATTGGCAAGGTTGTTTCATTACCCGCCATT
>CAZQEZ010000119.1:0-13096 GCA_964592475.1 uncultured Roseivirgaceae bacterium | reverse complement strand
TTCTTTGTAAACGAAATTGTTATTTACCGTATAGTCTGCAAATCACAAATAACCAAATCACCAAATCACCAAATACCCAAATACCCAAATACCTAAATAACCTGACAACTTCCAGTATCTTTCTTGTGATTGATTTGTATAAAAGGCTATATTTAAATTACGAAGTTTTCTTCACACTTAATTCTCTACTTATTTTTATTAACTTTGCACCTGTTTTTGATTACAAAAATTTATAAAATTCAATGGAAGACATAATCAGGATTGCCATTCAAAAATCAGGTCGTTTGAGCGAAGATTCTCTTAAATTAATTAAAGAATGTGGCGTTAAGTTTAATAATGGAAAAGGGAAATTAAAATCTGTAGCTCTCAATTTTCCTGTCGAATTTTTATTTCTTCGCGACGACGATATACCCGGATATGTAGCAGATGGTATTGCAGATGTAGGCATAGTAGGTCAAAATGTGGTTCTGGAAAAAGAAGAAGATGTGAAAACAGTTAAAAACCTGGGCTTTTCCCGTTGCCGGTTATCATTAGCCATACCTAAATCAGTAGAATATAATGGTCCTGAATATTTCAATAATAAAAGTATTGCCACTTCTTATCCTAAAATTTTGGCAAATTATCTAAAGGAGAATAATCTTAAAGCTGAAATTCACGAAATCAGTGGTTCGGTAGAAATTGCACCATCCATTGGCTTGGCTGAGTGTATTTTTGACATTGTAAGCTCAGGTAGCACTTTACTTAGCAATGGCCTCAAAGAGGTGGAAGTAGCGGTAAAATCAGAAGCTGTATTAATCAGGCACCACAATATTTCTGAAAGCAAAAACAATATCTTGAAAAAGTTGCTTTTCAGGATGGACTCAGTTTTATCTGCTAACAATAATAATTACATTTTGCTCAATGCCCCCAATGAAGCTATTCAAAAAATTACTGATTTATTACCAGGAATGCGCAGTCCCACGGTTTTACCTCTGGCCATGGAAGGTTGGAGTTCTATTCACTCGGTAATTAGTGAAGATGAATTTTGGCAGGTGATTGAAAACCTGAGGGAAGCTGGTGCTGAGGGAATTTTAGTTATACCTATCGAAAAAATGATTTTATGAAAATAATAAAATATCCCGAGCGGGGCGATTGGCAAGAATTACTGGCCCGGCCAGTAAAAAATTTTAAAGAAATAAAAAAAATTGTAAAGCCCATCATCAAAAAAGTAAAACAAAAAGGTGATAAGGCTTTGCGAAAATTTGCCCTGGAATATGATCATGTAGCGCTAAAAGAACTACAAGTAAGCCGGCAAGAGATCTATGAAGCCGAGAAACTGGTTTCAGAAGAATTAAAAGAAGCTGTACAGCAAGCCAAGCAAAATATAACCCGGTTTCACGAAGTTCAAATAGAAAAGGAACTGCTACTGGAAACCATGCCCGGGGTTGTTTGCAGGCGCCGCAGCGTTCCCATTCAAAAAGTAGGGCTCTATATTCCTGGCGGTACTGCGCCTTTGTTTTCTTCCGTATTAATGTTAGGTATTCCGGCCAATTTAGCTGGCTGCGAGCAAATTGTTTTATGCACTCCATGCAATCCAAAAGGAAAAGTGAATCCTTTGATTTTATATACGGCTAATTTGATAGGCATAGATAGAATAGTAAAAGTAGGAGGGGCGCAAGCCATTGCTGCCATGGCTTACGGCACAGAATCTGTACCGGCAGTTTACAAAATATATGGACCCGGAAATCAGTATGTAACCGCTGCTAAGCAAATGATAAGTCAGGAGGGCATTGCCATTGATATGCCTGCGGGTCCTTCCGAGGTGGCGGTTTTTGCCGATGATACTGCTCAGCCTGCATTTGTAGCTTCTGACCTCCTCTCCCAAGCAGAGCACGGTGTGGATAGCCAGGTATTGCTGGTAAGTACCAGCGAGTCTTTTGTGAAAAAAGTAACCATGGAAGTTAATCTGCAAATTGAGCAATTGCCTCGTAAAGATATTGCCAAAAAGGCTTTGAATAGCAGCATTGCAGTAGTAGTTCACAACAATCAGGATGCTATTGATATTCTCAATTTATATGCAGCCGAGCATCTGATAATTTCGATTGCAGAATTAGACCAGGTTGCGGATAAAATTAAAAATGCAGGATCAGTATTTTTAGGTAATTTTTCTCCTGAATCTGTAGGAGATTATGCTTCAGGAACCAATCACGTGCTGCCTACCAATGGTTTTGCACGATCTTTTAGCGGGGTGTCTATTGATAGTTTTATTAAAAAAATTACCTATCAAACATTAAGTGCTGATGGCTTACGTAATTTGGGTCCAGTCGTTGAAAAGTTGGCAGGCGCCGAGCAACTTGATGCTCATAAAAATGCAGTTTCTATTAGATTGAAATACCTGGATGAAAACAATTAATTTGCAGCAGCTAATCAGGCCGCATTTATTGGATCTGAAACCATATTCCTCAGCCCGGGATGAATTTACCGGAACCGCTGAAGTTTATCTTGATGCTAATGAAAATTCATTTGGTTCATTAATAGGCAAGAATTTTCATCGGTATCCGGATCCTTATCAAAAAGAACTTAAAGCAGCAATAGCTCAATTAAAAAAGGTTCCAGTTGAAAAAATATTTCTTGGCAATGGTAGTGATGAAGCTATTGATTTATTGATCAGGCTTTTTTGCAGGCCCGCTAAAGATAAAATTCTTATCATGCCACCAACTTATGGTATGTATGAAGTTTCGGCCAGGATCAACGATGTAGAGGTAGTTGAAATGCCATTAACAGAAAAATTTCAAATCCAGATATCACAGGTGGAAGAGCAAATGCAGGCAAATTTGAAGGTTATTTTTATTTGCTCGCCAAACAACCCCACTGGCAATGATTTTATGGCCGATCACGTGAAAGCAATCCTCGACGATTTTGATGGAATTGTGGTGGTGGATGAAGCTTACATAGATTACACGCATCGTGAAAGTTATACTCGCTGGCTTTCGGCTTATCCCAATCTTGTAGTGATGCAAACATTAAGCAAGGCCTGGGGCATTGCTGCCTTGCGCCTGGGAATGGCTTTTGCTTCAACTGAAATTATTCATTATTTAAATAAAATTAAACCTCCTTATAATGTAAACCTTCAAACGCAACAATTAGGGCTTAAGGTTTTACTGAAAAAGGAAGAAAAAGAGCAACAAGTAGAGGAGCTTTTAAAGCAGCGCGAAATCCTGTTTCAAAAACTAAATAAATTAGATACGGTGGAGCACGTCTATCCCAGCAATGCCAATTTTTTGTTGATAAAAGTGAAAAATGCCAATCAAATGTATCAATATCTGATGAACAAGAAAGTAATTGTGCGCGATCGCTCTAATGTACAACTTTGCGGTAATTGCTTGCGCATAACAGTAGGCACACCAGCCGAAAATGATATCCTTTTGCAAGCTTTTAATACCTTTGAGCAATAAAATTTGAAAATGGAGAAAGTTTTATTTATTGATCGTGACGGAACCATTATAATTGAACCAGTAGATGACCAGCAGGTAGATTCACTGCAGAAGTTGGAGTTTTTGCCGGGAGCTATCTCTGCTTTGCGCAAAATTGCAGAATCGGGTAGGTATAAATTAGTAATGGTAACCAATCAGGATGGTCTTGGAACAGGCTCATTCCCGGAAGATACCTTTTGGCCGGCACATAATAAAATGCTGAAAATATTGAAAGATGAAGGGATACAATTCTCTGAAATTTTAATTGACCGATCTTTTCCTCATGAAAACTCTCCCAATCGAAAACCTGGCGTTGGCATGTTAAAAAATTATTTAAATGGGAAATGCGATTTAGCCAATTCTTATGTGATTGGCGACAGAATTACCGATTTACAATTGGCAAAAAACATGGGTTGTAATGGCATTTATTTTAATCAAGAGCAAGATCAATTGGCAGGTTTTACTTCTACAGATTGGCATGCTATTGTCCAATATTTATTATTTCCGGCCAGGGAAGTTTTTATCAATAGAAATACCAACGAAACTAAAATTAGCGTTCAACTAAATCTTGATGGCAGTGGCAAGGCCCAAATAGCAACAGGATTAGGCTTTTTTGATCATATGCTACATCAGATTGCCAAACATTCTGCCTGCGATCTTACTATTAGCGTAGATGGTGACTTACATGTAGACGAACATCATACCATTGAAGATACAGCTTTGGCATTGGGAGAAGCTTTCAGTAAGGCTCTTGGAGATAAAAGAGGTATAAATCGCTACGGTTTCTTATTGCCAATGGACGATTCATTGGCGCAAGTAGCACTGGATTTTGGAGGCCGGCCATGGCTTGTCTGGCAAGCTAAATTTAAAAGAGAAAAAGTAGGGGATATGCCCACTGAAATGTTTTATCATTTTTTCAAATCATTTTCTGATGCCTCAAAAAGCAATTTAAATATAAAAGCAGAAGGTGAGAATGAACATCATAAAATAGAAGCTATCTTTAAGGCTATAGCTAAATGTATTAAAATGGCGGTGCAAAGAAATGAGTTAGCGATGGATGATTTACCATCTACCAAGGGTTTTTTGTAGAAATTTAAATTAGTTAGCATGTTAAACATTAATTCGATAGAAATTAAAATATATAAATCCATAAATCATGCTAAAATTAGTCAACGGAATGTGCTAATAGGTTCGAATGGTTCAGGTAAAAGCAACTTATTGTCTTTTTTTAATTTTTGAAAAAAAAAGGTGAAAATAAATTACAAAAACATATAAAATCAGCCTCGGATCTTCAAGCGATTGAAGAATTTATTTCAGTTAGTTTCATATTTACTTTAATTTTGCAGCCATGGCTGAACAAATACTTATCATTGATTTTGGTTCTCAATACACGCAATTAATTGCCCGCAGGGTAAGAGAACTAAATGTTTATTGCGAAATACACCCATTTAATCACTTGCCAGAGTGGAATGATGAAATTAAAGGGGTTATTCTTTCCGGCAGTCCTTGCTCGGTAAGGGATAACAGTTCTCCTGACTTTAATATCGATCAGTATAAAGATAAAGCACCTATTCTGGGAATCTGCTATGGAGCTCAGTTGATGGCTCAAAAGCACGGTGGCTTGGTAAACCCCTCCGAAACCAGGGAGTATGGCCGGGCAAAATTATCTATGGTTGATACCCATTTTGCCCTACTAAAGGAGATTGAAATCAATAGCCAGGTTTGGATGTCGCATGGCGATACTATAACCCAACTACCTCTCGAATTTGAATTAATTGCCAGCACCGAATCAGTACGGGTTGCTGCCTTTAAATGGAAAGAAGCGGAAATTTATGGCATCCAGTTTCACCCGGAAGTCACGCATTCGGTACAGGGCAAGACTATTTTAAGAAATTTCGTGGTACACATTTGTAGCTGCAGTCAGGATTGGACACCTGATATTTTTGTAGAGGCTACCGTAAAGGAGCTGCAGAATACCATCAAGGACGGTAAAGTAGTACTGGGATTGTCAGGAGGTGTTGATTCTTCTGTGGCGGCTGTATTAATTAATAAGGCAATTGGCGATCGTTTGCATTGTATTTTTGTAGACAACGGTCTTTTACGAAAGCATGAATTTGAAGAGGTGCTGGAGTCCTACAAAGACATGGGACTTAATGTAAAAGGGGTAGATGCCAAGCAGCAGTTTTATGATGCACTCAAAGGCATTGAAAGCCCGGAAGATAAGCGTAAGGCTATTGGTAAAACATTTATAGAAATATTTGATACAGAAGCGCATAAAATTACTGGAGTAGAATGGCTGGGGCAAGGAACTATTTATCCTGACGTCATTGAATCAGTATCTGTAAAAGGCCCATCGGCTACAATAAAATCTCACCATAATGTGGGTGGCTTGCCTGAACTTATGAAATTGAAAGTAATAGAACCCTTGAAAAGCCTTTTTAAAGATGAGGTGAGAAAAGTGGGGAAAACTTTGGGTATTGATCAACGTATTTTAGGGCGTCATCCTTTTCCCGGGCCAGGCCTGGGTATCAGGATACTTGGCGATATTACTCCTGAAAAAGTGCATGTGTTACAAGAGGTAGATCATATTTTCATTACCAGCTTAAAAAATGCGGGTTTGTATGACGATGTATGGCAAGCGGCTACTATCTTGTTGCCCGTACAATCAGTAGGGGTAATGGGTGATGAACGAACTTATGAGAATGTAGTTGCGCTTCGTGCAGTAACAAGTGTGGATGGTATGACTGCCGATTGGTGTCATCTGCCATATGAGTTTTTAGGTGAAGTATCCAGTAAAATTATTAACAATGTAAAAGGTGTAAACCGGGTGGTTTATGATATAAGTTCCAAACCTCCGGCTACCATAGAATGGGAATAAAAATGAAAAAAGCAAGATTTATTTTAACATTATTTTTTGTAATTAGCTCACTTCTAATCAGTTGGGCTCAAAGTGATGATTTTCAACGATCTTATTTGAATGGCAAAGAGCTATTTAGATTGGAAAAATACAAGCTCGCCATGGATGCTTTCGAACCTGCTACTAATCAGGTACAAGGCAACCCTTTTGCTGAGTATGCTTCTTTTTATTACGCTTTAGCAGCTTATCGTTCTGATAATTTGTATAAATCGAAAAGCATGTTCATGCAAATACTGGAAAAATTTTCTGGCTGGGAAAAAATTGAAGAGGTACGCTATTGGTTGGGCAATATTTATTTTGAAGAAAGCCAATACGACTTGGCGCTACAGCAGGTAAGTAAAATAACTAACGATAAATTAGAAGAAGAATCTGCAGAAATGTCTTTACATTTCTTAAGCGAGGTGGAAAGCTTGGCTAAGCTTCAGGAACTGTTAGAAAAATTTCCGGAAAATAGAAATATTGCTAAAGCCATTGCTGATAAGTTAAACGAACAGCCCATTATTAGCCGTGACTTTGGTTATCTGGATGAATTAATAAAGAAATACGATCTCAAAGATATTTACAGCCTAGCTGCCCCTACCAATAGTATCAAAAAAGATAATTACAAAATCGCTGTTTTGCTACCTTTTATGTATGATCAATTTAAACGTAGCAATGAAAAAAAGAATTTTGTGATTGAGCTTTATGAAGGTATTCAGCTTGCTTTAAAAGATTTGGAAGCAGAAGGTGTAAATATTGAAATCTTTGCTTACGATACTGAAAGAAGCTCAACTGTAACAAAAAGTGTGTTGCAGAAAGAAGAAATGAAAGGAATGGATCTTATTATTGGTCCTTTATATTCAGAGACCATAGAGTTGGTTACAAAATTCGCCTATGATCATAAGATCAATATGGTAAACCCGGTTTCGACTAATGGTAAAGTTATCGCTAACAATCCGTTTTCATTTCTTCTATTGCCTAGTGAAGAAACTCAGGGGACCAGAGCTGCTCAGTTTGCCTATAAAGAACTAATGGGAGATGGTAAAAAGGTTTTAATTTTCCATGGACCCAATGAGGCTGACTCCATAATGGCTTATAATTATAGAAATACGCTTAATAAAATCGCTGACAGGTCGGCACGCGTAAGAGAGGTTAGAAGAAACGATGCCAAGAGTATGTTTAACTTTTTATTGGCCAGAAGAACCTACAGGGGAAAGGAGGGTGAAGAGGAATTTGAAATACCCGCCGACAGTCTTTCGCATATTTTTGTAGCCTCCAATACTGATGAAGGTATGATTGCCGCCAATTTGATAAGTGCATTAGAAAGAAGGAGAGGTGCTATTAAAGTAATAGGACTATATAATTGGATAGACTACAGCTTTATAGTACCTGAACAATTAGAGCGGTTAGAGGTAAATCTTCTAGCTCCCTCATTTATCGATCATAATTCTGAAAAATTTAATGAGTTTAGAAAAAAATATTTACTGGAATATCACACGCTCCCGAGTAATTTTTCTGCTTTAGGATACGAAACTTTACGGCTATTCGGTCAGTTGCTTAATCAGCACGGTATTTACTTTCAGGTAGCATTAAAAGAAAAAGATTTTATGCCTGGTTATTTATTGCCCGGTTTTATTTATAATAAAAGTAACGATAATCAGTACTTACCGGTAGTAAGATATGAAGATGCAGCGCTCAACAACGTAAATGATGTAAAGAAAATTGAAGATGAGTATTAATAGAGGAAATAGCAGAAACTTATTTGAACAAGCCCAAAATTTTATTCCGGGTGGCGTAAATTCTCCGGTTAGAGCTTTTAAAGCAGTTGGGGGTGATCCACTATTTATAAAATCTGCTAAAGGTGCCTATCTGTATGATGTAGATAACAATCAGTACATAGAACTTATAAATTCCTGGGGCCCTATGATATTAGGACATGCTTTTGAGCCTGTAGCAGACGCCGTTCGCGAGGCTGTAAGCTCTTCTTTATCATTTGGTGCACCCACTGCCAGGGAGGTAGATATGGCTGAATTGATAGTTAAAATGGTGCCTTCAATTGAAAAAGTACGAATGGTTAATTCAGGCACCGAGGCTACAATGTCTGCTGTCAGGCTGGCTCGTGGTTTTACTGGCAAAGATAAAATAATAAAATTTGAAGGTTGCTATCATGGCCATGGCGACTCCTTTTTGATAGCTGCCGGAAGTGGAGCTGCCACCATGGGCACACCTAATAGCCCGGGTGTAACAAAAGGCACTGCCATGGATACTTTACTGGCTCCATTCAATAATTTAGATAGTGTAAAAGCGCTAATTACTGCCAACCAGGATAATATTGCTGCAATAATTATTGAGCCAGTTGCTGGTAATATGGGTTGTGTAATTCCTGATCTTCAATTTTTGCAAGGCTTGAGAGATTTATGTGATCAGCATAACATCATCCTTATTTTTGATGAAGTAATGACAGGCTTTCGATTGGCACCGGGGGGAGCACAAGATAAACTAGGCGTGACTCCCGATATGACAACCCTGGGCAAAATAATTGGTGGTGGTATGCCGGTAGGTGCCTATGGCGGCAAAAAAGAAATTATGGATTATGTGTCACCCGTTGGTCCTGTTTATCAAGCCGGCACCCTTTCAGGTAATCCGATAGCTATGGCTGCAGGTTTTACTATGCTCTCTTACCTGCATACTCATCCGGAAGTATATGACCACCTGGAAAAAATCACTTCTTACATAGTAGATGGATATCGAAAGACTCTAAATAAATTGGGCCTCGAATTTACACTTAATCATATAGGATCTATGTATAGCCTATTTTTTACTGAAAAGAAGGTAGTCGATTTTGAGACAGCAAAAAGTTGTGATACTTCGCTTTTTGGTCATTATTTTCAGCAAATGTTAAATAATGGAGTTTATCTGGCTCCTGCTCAATTTGAGTCCTTATTTGTATCTACTTCAGTGAATCAGGAGGTTGCCGATAAAATCATTAATGCCAATGAAAAATCTTTACAAATGGTAATGTCAGAAGTATAAAAAGGTTAACAAAAGTTCGCTTAATACAAAAACTGTCAACAAAAAGAAGTAGGTAAACCCTAAAATGATCAGTTTTAGGAATGTTTTTCCTATGGATTGGTTATACACGTTTTTAAATGAAAAGAATGTGTACAAAAAAACAATGAAGCAACTCAATAGTACTACCCATTCAGATGAGTAAACTTCGAAAAGAAATATAATTGTTAGTCCAAATATTATAAATGCAAAAGCATGTAAGTGTAAAGAGTGCACCAAATGCCTGATATATAATAATTTACGACGTATATAAATTAACTTCAAGATCAAAGCAAATATTGGTAGCAGCAAAAACATCATAATTGGTAAATTTTTAGCAATGCTACTTTTCAATAATTCCGTATTGCTTGCCGCCCGGCGTAGCTGACTCATAACGCGTTTTTCCAAATCGCCGGGTGCATGCACATTTATATTTAGAGAATCCATCAAGGCACGATCACTAATTGAATCTACGTGGGCGTATTTAATTAGTGTCTCAAAAACATCGTCACCCGTGCCGTTATCAATCTCAATTTCAATCACTCCATTCTGGTTTTTACCGGTTTTTTCCTCCATTCCTTGTGCCTCAGTCTCATTAGTTTCATTAGAGTCACCCTCAATAGAGTTTATCATAATGCCTAATACAAAAAAGTAAAAGAAACTAATGACTAAATAAAGTCTTACCGGGTTTACATAACTTAATCTTTTACCTTCATTGAATCGATTGGTTAAGTATCCGGGTTTGAAAAAAAACGGTTTAATGCTTCTGCCCAGTTTTGAATCTAAAGAAAAGTAATTTTGGAAAAAGTCTGCCATCAATTCCCAGAAAGTGGGATTGTTATTAATGTTTTTTTGACCGCATTTAGGGCAAAAATCATATTCCGAAGGCAGAGGATATGAGCAATTTAGGCAATAATCAGTTTTTTTCTTTTTTCTGATTTTTAACATTTATATAAATATTTAATCATTTTAATTGGGTATTTGCAAGTATATTTCTAATCACGCCCTATATCTTACATACTTACTTACTGCTCATCAGCTACTTAATTTTTCTTTTGATGAAGTGGTGATTATATTTGTTTTAGCACCCATCGAATAGCAGATAGAATTTTACAAAAATAAAAACAAAGTAGCAGTGAAAAAGAAGATTTATATTTTTATTTTCTTGATAGTTTTAGTATTTCCTTTGGAAATAGTGGCTCAATTCAGTTCTAGGACTTCTACTCCTCCCACTTATGAAGGCTTGTATGACGATCCTTATGGCATCAACAAACTATTCGTGCAATTTCAGCCCCTTTATGTTGATGTATTTGCTACTAACGTGAATGTAGGCCTGGGTATTGAGGCCAATTATTTTTGGGAAGATAAAATGAATTTTAGGGCTCATGCACGCACCACCTATTCGTATCACACCGATTTTACCCGTTTAAACTCCAATCAAAACATAAACGAATTACAAGAATTCACACCCAATATTTATAATTATTTTGAAGTTGGTGCTACTTATCATATTAAAGATGAAGAACAAGATACAGAGACGAAATTTATTTTATATTCAAAAAGGTATAAAGGTAAAAAATGGGCTGCTAAGGTGCCTGACCATATAAAAGCTCCTACTAAAGTTCGTAAAATTATTGGTGCACGTTTGGGAGGTATTTCTTATCAATCATCATTTGACCTGCAAAGAGTTGTAGAGGATCAATCTATTTCTCTGGCTGACCCCACCGTGGTTCAAATTGATCCTAATGGTACCTTATATGGCAATGTTTCAGCTTTAGGCGGTTACGTAGGAGCTTCCATTACCACTATCAAGAACGTGGCAATAAAATTTGACAGAACATATGGTATGGCCATTAGTGATTTGATTTTTAATGCCTATTTCGATATTTTGGTCATGCCGGTAATCAATCTGGATGATATTAAGTATCGGTCTACGCCTACCTCTTCTATGATTACTTTACCTCCTGACCCCATTAGTACCACCATGTTTGGCGCGCGATTAGGAATTGATGGAAAATTTAATCGTCAATTTAGCTGGGGTTACAATGGTGAAATAGGTTTACGTCCCGGAGTAAGTGGCAGAAACTTTTACGCGCTCATTCGCATAAGTTTCCCTATCTATGCCACCAGTTTATCTCATGAAGTAGAAGCATTTGGTAAATAAGCCCTAACGGGTTGATTTATTTTCAATTAACTAATAATATTACGTACATTGTGTTTATAAAAACATTTAAAGTTTTTTAAAGCAAATCACTTCGTAAAGTCATATTTCGAATTCCCTGCTGAATCTTTTTGCTTATCATTTTTCATATCAAATCTATATTATTAACTATGCTGCAATAGCATTATTTTATGAAGTTTTCTCAATTAATAGCCCATCTCTCTAAGCATCTTCAATTACCCTTGCCAGGTATTGAAGCACAAAAGAGAATGCTTCCTGTAATGGAGCAGGCAGATAGATTTGATAAACAGGCAATTGATAAGGCCCGCCCCGGGGCTGTGTTGATTGTTCTTTATCCTAAAGGTAATTCCATCTATTTTCCTTTGATCAGAAGACCGGTATATTCAGGTGCTCATAGCGGCCAAATTGCTTTACCCGGGGGTAAAGTAGATAAAGAAGATAAAGATTTTGAGGCCACAGCTTTAAGAGAAGCAGAGGAGGAAATAGCAGTAAACAAAAATGATATAAAGGTATTAGGGCATTTGACAGAGTTGTTTGTACCGGTTAGTAACTTTAATATATTTCCTTTTATAGGCTATATAAATGAAGCGCCCGAGTTAAAAGCTGAACCCAGAGAAGTAGCGGAAATAATCGAAGCTGATATTTTACAATTTTTTAATCCTGTCAATTATAAGCAAGAAGAGATAAAAGTAAGATCACAGCAATTCAAAGCACCTTATTTTGACTATCAAGGCCATATGATTTGGGGAGCAACTGCTATGATCTTATCAGAATTTTACGAAATAATAAAAACCAGCTAAGTTTAAGGAGCCGGAACTAAAGTGATGTCGATTACAATTGTAGCATCACCAAAAGTAGAAGGCACATCCTTTTCTAATTGGAGTTCAACTTGTTGCTCTGATATGCTAATAATTTTAAATAGCAAATTTTCGTTAGTAGTCAAATCGGAAAAATCAACCGGGGAAGCATTGGTGCTACCGGTAATCGTTTCAAAATAATCGCCGCCTAAAGAAAGTGTATTACTATCTTCATCTAAATCCCAACTGCCAGTAGCTAAAACCCCGTCAGCTGGCGAATTAGCACATGTATTAGTACCATCAAGAAATCGATACTCTGTTGTACTGGTAAAATTTAATTCGTCATCTTTATTACACTCATCAATTTCATTCAGTATATCTATCTCATCTATGGTACTAATACCACTCGTGGTAAAGTTGGCTGTAAATTCTGATGTGTTCCAAGTGGTATCCATCAAAACAGCTGTTTTGTCAATAACTTCCTCTTCTAAGCAAGCTGAGGTAAATAATATAGAACCAATAATAATTGCGGCAAATACTGCATTTAATTTTTTCATAGTCATTTCAAATTATTTTATAAATATTCTAATACAAATATAAGCAATGGGATTTGAACTATCTGATAAACCAATTTTTTTCATGTAAGTTAAAATCAATTTCATAAAAAAAGCGCCTGAATTCAGGCGCTTTATAAAGAATACTCTGCTAACAACTTATTGCA
>CAZQEZ010000118.1:0-13191 GCA_964592475.1 uncultured Roseivirgaceae bacterium | reverse complement strand
AAGTATTTCCATACCCAAAACCCTTCTGTACAAGAAGGGAAGGAGTTTTTAAAGCTGCTTCAGGATTTAGCAAAAAAAGAAGCCATTTTAGAGTATATGGATAAATTGTCAGCTGACATTACAATAAATCATACGGAATTTGACAAAAGCAAGGTAAAGCACAAGATCGATCTTCAAATTCGTAATGATTCCACTGGAAGCAATCGCGACTATTTTTCCATTATTTTAAAAGTAGCAGCTATTCTCATTCTTTCATTATTACTGAGCTACTTTGTATTACAAAATTTTAGTTCCCCTGAAAAAAGTGATCAGGATTTAAAAATATCTTTTATACAAAAAGCTACCTCATCGTCTCAAAGATCAAGAATAATATTACCGGATAGTAGTATTGCCTGGCTTAATGTGAATAGTAAGATAATTTTCCCTGAAGTCTTTTCTGATGCGTCCAGAAATGTAGAATTGATTGGAGAAGCCTATTTTAATGTTGTAGAAGATAGTGAAAGACCCTTCATAATCGAATCAGGAGAGATAAAAACTACAGTGCTCGGCACATCATTTACAGTAGTAGCTCATCCCGCAGCCAATGAAATTGACGTTGCTGTTGTTTCCGGAAAAGTAATGGTGAGTAAACAAACGGATACATTATTACTGGCTGCTAACGAGAAAGCAACTTATTCAAGAACTGCAGATAAAATTACTCGTACCCGCGTTGATAATACCTTACTTTATAATGCATGGACCATGAAAAGTTTTCAGGTAGATAACATGCCAATGCACGAGTTTATATTAATCCTGGAAAAAATATACCAAGTAGAAATTGAAATGGAAAAGTCATTGAATCATTGTTTAATTACATTAGAATATCAAAATCAATCGCTGGAAATTTTATTGAAAATAATTAAAGATGCTTTACAAATCAGATATGAGGTAAAAGAAGATAAAATCTTTATTAGTGGTCAAGGATGTTAATTAAATAACCTGAAGATGTTGGAGCATCTTCAGGTAAAGTCAAATGTTAAAATTAGTATTAATTAAAACGTAACAAATTTATGCAAATTTGGAGTTGTTTAATAACGCATTTCATTAATTTAATCAAATTGGTATCGCGAATTCTGGGTATAATTATATTTTTTTCAGGCTTATCCATAGCCAATGTTTCTACCGGCCAGGAGTTACTGGATAGAAAAATAACCCTTAATGTACAAGATATATCGATAGAAGCAGCTTTAAAGCAAATTGAAAAACAAATTGATGTAAAATTTGCCTATAGCAAAAGTGTTTCTACTTCGCTGGAAACCCGTGTTTCGGTTACGGTTAAGCACCAAACATTGTATCAGGTATTACGCGACTTATTGGTTCCGGTAAATTTAAAGGTTAAACTTTATAACGATCAACTGCTGATCTACAATGAAAAAGAAAATGTTACTCCATTTAAAAAATATGAAAAGAATGGCTCCATCAGCGGTAAAGTGGTTGACGATACAGATTCCGCTCCTCTGCCAGGGGCAACAGTACAAGTAAAAGCAACCACAACAGGAAGCGCCACAAGTATAAATGGTGATTTCCTGATTAGTAGTGTACCACCAGGAAATGTTACATTGGTAGTTAGGTTTATTGGCTATGCCGAAAAAGAATTGCAAGTAGAAGTAAAACCAGGTGAAACTACAAACGTGAATATTGGTCTTTCGCCAAATGTAGTAATTGGTGAAGAAATAATCATTACAGGTCAAGCGCTTGGTCAAACGGCTGCTATTAATCAACAAATTTCTTCCAGCACAATCGTCAATGTTGTTTCCAAAGACAGAATTGAAGAACTTCCTGACCAAAATGCAGCCGAAACAGTGGGTAGGCTGCCCGGTATTGCTATTCAAAGGGATGGCGGAGAAGGCCAAAAGGTGGTAGTGAGAGGACTGTCACCACGCTTTAACGCGATCACTATAAATGGTGAAAGGATACCATCTACCGATGCGGCAGACCGTTCCGTTGATTTAAGTATGATCGCGCCCGAGCAGTTGGCAGGAATTGAAGTATATAAAGCTCTGCGTCCCGATCAGGATGGAGATGCTATCGGGGGTTCGGTCAATTTCGTGGTGAAGGAAGCCCCTGATGATTGGCAGGGAACAATCAGAACCGAGTATGGCTATAATGGCCACGCAAAAGAATGGGGACAATTGAGGACAAACTTTAGCATCAGCAATCGATTTTTTAAAGATAAACTGGGGGCCATAGTTACCGGTAATTTTCAAAGAGCTAACAGAAGCAGTGATAATTTACGTGCCGGATTTGTTAGGGTTGGAAATTTTGATACTTATATCAGATCCGAAGTTAGCTTAAGAGACGATGATGAGATTAGGTTGAGATATGGAGGAAGTGCTGCATTAGATTATCAATTTAATGAATTTAGCAGTATATTACTAAATACGATATGGGGTGAAACCGATAGAGATGCTATAAATGGCAGGCGCGACTTTGATACCTTCAATGATTATCAGGATCATGAAATACGTATTTCCCAAAGGCGTATCAGCTTATTGTCCAATGGCCTAAGTGGAGATCACAAATTAGGCAACAAAACCTGGACCCTTACCTGGAAAGCTTCCTATTCTCTCACCAGGCAAAAGTTGCCCTACGATGCCAGGTTCAGGTTTAGAGAAACCAGCGCTTTTGAAAATATTCCCGAACAGGGACTTACCACAGATGTACCTGCTACCCGGGTTCCTACTTTCGCGAAAAATAATTTCAATTCTGCATTTCTACGTAGGGTAGAATTCCGTGACGATTTGACCAGTGAAGATATCTACACTTTATCTTTAGATTTACAAAAAGACATTAAAATAGGTGCTAATATTTCCGGTTTTATCAAAGGTGGATTGAAGGGCAGATTTTTTGACCGGGTCAATGATGCACGTGAAATCAGGGATATTGGTAATGGCGCACAAAACGGATTACTTGATTTAGTAACTGATTTTCCTGGTGATTATGAAACCTTGGCAGACCGACCAACAGAAATATCAATGAGCAATTTCATCAGTTCAAACACCGAAAGGGAATTTCTGGAAGGTGATTTCGCTTTTACTCCCACACTAAGCGAGCAAGCTGCCCGCGATTTTATTTTATTCAATTCGGCAGATTATTTATTCAGAAACGATTTGGTTGACAATGAAGATTATTTTGCAGAAGAATTAATAACCGCCTCTTACCTCATGACAGAGCTTAATTGGGGAAAATTTATGTTTCTTGGAGGGGTGAGAATTGAAAGAACCGATGCCAACTATCAAGGTTTTATAACCAGTCAGGCAGATGATGAAGTGGAAGACTTGGATCCGGATGAAGTTGTAACCGTGAGAATTGATACTTCCAGTAGCATTAGCTATACTGAAATTCTCCCCATGCTTCATTTACGTTATAAGCTGACAGACTGGTTTGATATTAGGGCAGCCATGACTAAATCATTGGCTCGCCCTAATTTTCAAAATTTAGTCCCCTGGGCGCAAATAAATCCTTTCGAATCTACAGCCAGGCTGGGAAACCCCCAATTGCAACACATGGTAGCCTGGAATTACGATCTGTTTTTCTCATTTTATAATAAATGGGGCCTGTTCACGGTAGGCTTGTTTGCCAAAGAATTAAGTAACGTTGACGTAGATGCTAACTTCATAGAGACCGACAGGCGCGATCCTCTTTTTGGCTACGATGTTACTCAGCCACTGAACGCAGAAGGCATTAGCCAGGTTTTTGGGGTAGAATTTGACTTACAAACCAATTTAAGGATGTTGCCTTCTCCCCTGGACGGAATTGTGATTTCGGCCAATCTAACCCTGATCAATTCAGAAACTTTTTATCCTTTATTTTTAAGAACAGGCGACTCAGGCGCACCATTTTATTATCCTTCATTTGTAAATACTGAAAGAACAGGATCGCTACCCGGCCAACCAAGATTCACCAGTAATTTATCTCTGGGATATGAAAAAGGAGGTTTTTCAGGTCGTATTTCATCCATCGTGCAAGATGACAGCTTCGATGAATTAGGTAACCGTCCTGAAGAAGATTCTTTTGATGGTTTAGTAATCCGTTGGGATGCAACAGCCAGACAGAAAATCACTGAAAAATTACAATTATATGCCAACTTTAATAACATAACCAACGAACCGATAACTGCATTCTTTGGGATTCAAGATCAAATTTCAGCACAGGAGTTTTTTGGCTTTACCGCTGATATTGGCATCAGATATAAATTTTAATAAATTATTAAAAATGAGGAAGTTATCTATAATAATATTACTGCAAACTCTTTTTTTAAGTCAAATACAAGCGCAAAGAGAAGTTGTTATTTTACCTGATTCGGTAGGCGCACTTAATAATGCTATTTTGGGCGATACCACCGCCAGTGGGCAAAGAATTGATCCAAACACGGTTTACATTCTTAAACGAAATGGAATTTATAAAACAACCGGGGAAATACAAAACAGGGGTTATAAATTGACAATAAAAGCGGAACAGGGTGAAGGTTCAATGCCTTTTGTCCAACCTACAGCACCCACCGGAGGCGAATCATCCCGGGTTTTTACCGCTATCAGCGATCTGAATTTAGATGGCATCTACCTGACCAATGTGGATGATTTTGGCCGTTATCTTGAACGAATGATCAGAATCAATGCTGATTCAATCACGGTTTCCGCTAACAATTGCTGGTTTGATGGATCAGGACAATCTCTGTTCCGTTTGGATAATACAGGCATTAAAATATATTTACGCAACTCTATTGTTAGCCATATTGGCCGCACATTTGTTCCTAATAACGGAAGAGTAATCGATATAAGAGAAAACACTGATTCGGTAGTAGTGCAAAACTGCACTTTTTACAACGTGACCAGTCGACTGTTGCGTATGAGCGAAGGAAGGTATCTTACCTATGCTGAATTTGATCAAAATACTATCATGAACGTGGCTCAAAGAGGTATTTCATTTGATCAATCAATAATCATGAAATTAACCAATAATATATTTATTAATACTGGATTTTTAGGTACCGCGAGAAACAGCGAAATTATTGAATTAGAAGACTTGCCTTTGCAAATAGCTAATTTAATACAACAGCAAGGCCTTACACGACAAATAGATATTGGACATAATTTATTCTTCACCACGGATCAGATGCAAAGCAATCGCGATACCCTTAGAAACCAACCCTTTTATGCCGGAGATTTATTTGACTTGCTTCGTGAACAGCCCTCTGGCCCGGATTCTACCCAGCTAGTGACCAATTTAACCTTCACTGAACCTGTACGTTTTGAAAACCCTCCCGAAGTAAGCCGGGCAGTGGTAGAAGGTATGATCTTCGACGAGTTTTTTGCCGAAAATCCGGATAACGGCTCTGCACCTAATTGGGACTTATTTGGTTCCCCATTTAATTTAATGATCGATCAACGACTTGTTATTCCCTGGGAAATGCCCTACAGCTTTAGCTATTCTCCTGACAGCTTTGCCGCCTCCGCTGCTACTGATGGTGGACCTTTAGGTGACAGAAACTGGAATCTTAAAACATTTGAAATAGTGCTCAATACTAATCAGGAGATTGAAAAAAATAACATTATTTATCCAAACCCTGGCAATGGTGTAATTTACCTCAAACTACCACCGGAAAGTGTGAAAAATATCAAGATTATAAACATGAGTGGGCAGGTGATCTTTTCTAAAGAAAACTATTTTAAAAATCAGGTAAACATCGCTGATTTGCCCACCGGATTATACATGGTAGAAACAATAGATATTAATAATGAAAAGTTTCGACAAAAACTTATAAAACAATGAATCGAAAATATATCGTAATAACCTTACTATCCCTTATAGCTATTTTCACTTCTTGCTTGAAAGAAGAAACCGAAGAAGAAACAAGCGCCAGGGATGCAGTACTTCAAACTGAACGACTTTCCAAAACATGGTTAATAGACCAGGCAGTCTATGATGGTGTTCAAGTATCGGACTTGATCCAGGACCTGGAGATAACTTTCAATGAAAATGGCACCTGGACAGCACAAAACGGCGCATCTGTTTTTGAAAATCAAGGCACCTGGCAGTTTGCTGCAAATGATCTGAACACCATAATTATGGATGGAGTGGAGGTTCAAATTTTTTTTACCGTTGAATCAACACAATTGAGATTAACTTTTCTACTTAACAATAAGGCAATAGGTAATGCCAGAATGAATGGCTTAACCGGCCAATATAGTATAGACTTTTCAATTAAAGATTAGTAATTAAATCAATTTAAAGATTAGTAAATAAAAGTCAAATTAAAAATTAGTATATTATGAAACAACTTTCGTATTATTTTAAAATCATGTTTTTTATATTTCTGGGAGCAGGAATAGTATTATTGTCATCTTGTGGAGATGATGACGGAGATGGTCCACTGCCGGCAAGGCCATCAATTGAGTTTGACGGGGGAAATAGCGCTACTACCGCCGAGAGAGGTGATGAAGTAGCCATTACTTTGAACATCAATGCCGCCGCAGGCATCAGATCATTAACGGTTGATGGCACTGATTTAACCGTGGATACAGAAGCTGAAACGGAAACAGTAAATTACACCTATCAGGTAGCAGAAGATGCTGCATTTGGACCCATAGAGGTAACTTTCCAACTTACCGACGACCGTGACAGAGTCGCTTCACAAGTATTTACAATTAATGTAATTGGTTCTACTGTAGAAGTAAGTGAAGATATTATCGAAGATGTAACCTGGGAAGCAGAAAATACTTACATTATTATAGGTGAGGTAGATATAGAAAGCGGTGCTACCCTTACCATTGAACCAGGTACTACCATTTACGCGCAGTATGACGAGGAAAACCCGGCACGTTTCAAAGTGGATTTTGGTGGTTTACTTATTGCCGAAGGTACAGCAGAAAACCCAATTGTATTTACAAGCTCTCGCATATTGGAAGGCACTGCCGAAGCCGGTGACTGGATTGGCCTTCGATTAGGTGATGATGAAGGAGGACCTCAAACCGTCAACCTCTCTTATGCACGAATTGAATATGCCGGAAATGATGCTGGCAATAGCATTGCTTTCCATTTGGAAAATGTAGGGAAGGATAACTCAAATATTCATCACATCCAGGTCTTCCGCAGTAGTACTTTTGGTATGGAAGCCAGAGGTGGGGATAACCATATGAGCCATTTGGTAATTACTGAGTGTGAGAGTTCATCTATTGAACTGGATGACGACCAGGGTGGATTCTCAGGTTCTTTACAATTTGTAATTATTCAGTCATCCGAGTTCGAAGATAAGGATGACGATTTGGTGATGCGGGATGGCTTGGACGTAAGAATAGCCAACATGACAATAATTGGGCCAGGCTATTCAGAGACTGGAGAAGGAACAAGCATGGCAAGAATGCGCGATGATGTAGAAAAATACAAAATATACAACAGTATTTTTGCCGAGTATCCCAACGATGGATGGCGATCTGACCAAGTTGATGGTTACAATGGATTAGATGGCGATCAGGTGGTTGCTTACTCTTACTTTTTCCGCTTTGGTGATGATCTTACCAGGAATGGTGATGGTCCATTGCCCTTTGAAACCGAAGCTGAAACTTTCTTCAATACCATTTCAAAAACAGAAACTCCGGCTGCAGCGGCAGGAATAGGCATAGCAAGTTTTGTACCGGATAGCGAGATAAGCAGTGATTTTGACCCTAGTTCATGGGGCGAAGATTTCGAATCTGCACCTTTTGTAGGCGCGATCGGTTCAACAGACTGGACTCTTGGCTGGACGGTAGATAAAGATCGTAACTTAAGAGAATAAACCTAAAATTAACTAATCAAGAAAAAGGACTACATTTTTTGTATGTCCTTTTTCTTTTTTAAACCAAAATGAAGAGAAAAGATTTCATTGCTTCATGTATGTTGAGCTTGCCCCTTCTATCCCTTCTATCGGTAAACACTGCTAAAGCTTCGTTGCTAAAAGAAGCGCCAAAACACTTTACGGTCTTAAGGTCACTGCCGTAAAAGCTTATGAGTTTGACCGGGCTACTTTTGTAAAAATAGAAACCAATGCCAATGTTTCCGGTTGTGGGGAAGCTGAACACGATCTAAATTATCGTAAGTACAATTACTTTCTTACCAACTCAAAATCACTTTGCAGGTACTGACTGATCACTTTTTTAATCTCATTTTTAGCGGTTACACTGTCATAAGTTTTGAAAAACAACATCTTATCCTGTAATTTGAAAAGCTTCATGAAAAGCATTTGATCGTCTACTTTTTTAGCCAGTTTCACTTCCTGCTTCTGATCAAATACTTCATCCCAAACAGCGCGAACATCATTCCAATAGACTCCATGTTTCGTCCACCAGTCAATGGCTGGCTGGCAGTTGCTGTCGTCTATTTTGGTGTAGGTATTGTAGCCCTTTTCCCTGGCCAGCAACCGGTCACCATTTTCTCCACGAATGATTTTACCGTTGTCCTGCTCGTGCAACCAGCCATAATCAGTTATTTCCTGGCGATTGAGGCGCGTCATGACATTGTAATCTTTCCTTTTGGTGATTTCCCTGCGAGGCAAAGGAGCATCGGCAGTTGCTTCCCAGTAATGCTTGCCATCCACATGTACCCAGGTGGCGCTGGCTTCGTAACGTGGACTGTCATCTACCTGGAAAACCTTTTGCGTCCATTGCCCATCCACACCTTTGGCTTCCAGGGCTTTGTACTGCCAGGTATTGTCCTGGTGATAGGTAAAAAGATCGTTGTTTTCATAAAGCCAGTCCTGGCGCCAGTGTTTGATCACGGTACTGTCATTGATGATCAAAAGATGTTGCAATACAATTTTATCTTCACCTTCTTCTACGGCAAACACGTACTCAGTAGCAGCTGAATGATAATTGTCGCTGAATTCATAATCTTTTTCCGAAGCAAACGTCTCCGCGAAATTGAAGTCGACCTCATGGCATCCGCACATCGATTTAATGGCTTCAATGTCTTGCTTTTTATTTTTTTGCGCTTTTAATGGCATTACTATCGTAAATACCATTGCCAATACAAATAATTGTTTCATGATTATTTAATTTTTAGTGTTTGGATATTTTTTATCTCTATTCAATTGATACACTGATTCTTTTTTATCAGCAATTTTTTCATTCAAATAAGGACACTCTGTACTTTTTATTAATTCATTTAAAGCTTGAGGGTTAATATCTTTCATGTTTTCCAATTTTCTTAAAAAGTTATCATATGCATCCATATTTGTCATTTTTTTACTTAATCAATTATTAAACTAACTATTCTACCAGAGCATAGGTGAATTCCGGATATCCGCGTTCTCCTCCACTAGAAGTTAGTCTAGTAAATTTTAGTTTATAGATATTTTGCTCTGCATCTTTAATTATATAAAATCGATCATCGCGTAACTGAGGGCTTGAACCTCCCGGACCGGAACCCAGCGATCTCCAGGAAGAGCCAATAGTGTTTATTGCTGTATTAAAGTTTAAAGACTCAGTATCAGAAGCAGCAAAATCATCGTAGCTAATATCAGCTTCCATCACCATGGCAGCCGCTACCCCCGACCTGTTCAAAATTATGTAATCATTGAACCCGTAGGGTATAAAAGTACCCTGGAATGGAAATCCCACGGTGTAGGTTCCGTACATTATATCCCAATTATCTTTGGCGGGCTCCACTGCTACTTCACCATTCTCCAGACTTAAAAAGTTGAAATTGAAGTCATTGTCTTTACTTACGGTATTTTCAAAAATAATATCTGACCCTATATCTGCATATTGAATTCTATAGTCACTGCCTTCCTGCGATATTTTTACTTTCTTCCAGTTGCCATCTCTTTTTACTATATAAACATTGGCACTATTAAAGTCAGCGGTTATTTCACCAAATGCGGTTTTATCCAGGTCTCCATCGGAGGAGTCGACCCATTCAATGGCGCCAAAAGCAGGTACAAATTGAGGTATCTGCATGGCAGCGGCAAAACCCAAGGTATCAGAGGCTGTTACAGTACCGATATCTGTTTTATCCAGCGGCCTGGCCATTACATAAGCGCTACTGTTCAAGATCACCCTATGTTTATCATCGCCATTGTAAAATCCCAGGTCCCAACTTTTCTTGTCTATCACGATTTGCTCCAATTTGCTTAAATCAACAAAAACCTGGTTGGGCTGCTCCTCTCCTCCCCCGTTAAATTCAATCGTTCCCTCTCTGGCTATAAAATTTTCACCAAAAAGCGCATCGAAAGTGGTATTTTGCCCCGGTACATACAATCCTCCGGCATCTTCAAGCAAAGTAAAGGTAATGACCTCATCTTGCTGAATGTTGAGATTTGTACCTGTCTTCAGTTCAAAACTCACTTTATTGTCGCCGGCCATAAATGGTAATACTAGTTGCTGACTAGAAACGGCAGGTATTGTATAAAAATCACCGTCTTCACCATAAACCAGGTTTCCCGGGTTCAATTTCAAAGTCAATTCACCATCATTTTCAGCGGTTCTACTGAAAATCACTTCTATTGTACTGCTCTCCGCGATGCCAATTTCCTGATTGGCAAAATTTACGTTAAATGGAGGCAATGGTTCATCTTCGCTACATGCGCTCAATAAAAGGGCTATCATAAGGAAAAAGCCAGGGATAACATTAAAATATTTGTTTTTCATCTTTAGTTAAAATTTAATTTAAAATTTAATCGTGCAAAATAAGATCTTCCATTGGCAATGGCTGAAACACCCTCCTGATTACCACTATGAACACCCCCGGGCATATTGTTATCTACCGCGGTTATGTTAAGCAGATTTCTGGCGCCAATAGTCAGGTCTAAGTATTTACCTATCGGCTTAGATAATGTGAGGTCGAGCCAATGAAAAGAATTGATTTGTCGAAGCTGTGGCAATTGGTCTACAACCCTGTAATCTTGAAAAGCACCTGTGAATTTGTAAAACGCGGCTAAACTCACGTCCAAATCAGGCACACGATAAGTTATATTTTGGTTTACTTCAGGGCTGAATAAAAAATTGGGCAAGTACTCAAATTCATCGCTTAATATTTGAAAACGGCCGGTATAGGCAAAGCCAGTCTGCATTGACAAATTTTTAAGTTCCAACTCCGATCGCAGGGTAATGCCGGTGGTTTTAAATTCATTGATATTTGTATAGGTCCATGGTCTATCGGCCTGCTCGGGTAATAAAATTGAGATTCTATTGCTAATTTGATTATAGAATCCTGCAAAATTCAGCTGCCAATGATCAAGTAGCCGGTAGGTTATGTCGCCGTTCAAATTATGAGAATATTCCGGTTCTAAATTGGGATTGCCCAGCAAATTATGGTTGGTGTCAATAAACTCATGATACATTTCCCGGATAGATGGAGCGCGGAAACCCCGACCGTAGCCAGCTCTCAGGCTTAGCTTTTTAGAAAAGTCATATTTAAAATTAATCGAAGGCGTGGGAATGGTGGCAAAAACGCTGTTGACTGTATATCTCACTCCCGGCCTGACTTTCAATTTGCCTGCTTCCAGCTCGGCTGAAAGAAAAAAACCGAGATCGTTCAAATATTTGGTACCCGGATTTAGCGTAGTGCCACCGGCGGTTTCAAAAGTGGCATCCATTCCCAATTGAAAATCATGCTCTGCAATTTTTTGCAGAAAAGTATGACGTGTAAAAAATGAACTGTAAAAAACAGTATCCATATCATCAAAAACAATATTCTCCTGCTGAGTAACCAGGTTTTTGCTGTATGGCTTACTTATTCGTTCATAGTCAGTAAAAGAAAAAGCCGAATTCAATATGGAGTGGTCCCCAAGTTTCCATTCTGCCTGCAATTGATTCATCCAGCGGGTACTGATAAATTTCTCATCCAGGGCAAATGGGTCAATCAGGTTTGCATTGATTTCTGCTCCCAAATCCGTGATCACTTCATGCATGTAATCACTACGAAAATAAACGTTGAAATTATCCTCCACGTAATTGACCGTTCCCCCGGTTAGATATTGCGACTTAGGGTGCCATTGTTTATCCCGCCCGGTACGATTTCCCTGCCAACCACCAAAATAATTGAGTCCTCCTTCAAGCCTGACGAACCATTGATCATTCAATTGATAACCCATTTGTAAATAAGGATTGTGAATGCCTTCAGAATGAAGATTGTACTCATTACCCACGGTTTCTTCGTGCATAGTAAGATCAAGGTTAAATTTATTATCACCACTTTTTTTGGTAATAATATTGATCACGCCTGCCAGCGCGTCTGCGCCATACATCACTGCCATTGGGCCTTCCACAATCTCAATTTTTTCAATACTATTAATATTTAGCTGGCCCAGGTCTATTTCGTTAGCCACGCCGGATCGCCCTACCACAGGGATTCCATCGATCAGCACTTTTACATTTTGCCCGGAAATTCCCTGCAGGTTCATACCGGAGGTACCCAAAGCATTATCGCGGCTAAATCGCAGGTTGAGTTCATTTTGCAACACGGTCTGTAAGTTTGTAGCACCCTGACTTTGAATTCTCTTTTGGTCAATTGTTCTTACTTGGTAGACGGAATTACGTGCTGATTGAGGATTGAATTGTCCGGTAAATACTAATTCTGCAAGCACTTTATTTTTAGGCTTCAAATAAATCATCAGATTTTCAATTGAAAAAAGTGTATCTAACAGTGTTTCATAACTAAGGTGGTCAATTTGCACCACTGCAGGTAGCCACTCTTCTTGTATTATTATCTTTCCCCCCTCAGAAACCTTACTACTAGAGTTACCGGTGTGCAAAGATTGCAATGTAGCTACGGCACCGTCGATAGCTTTTTTAGATTCACTATCAATCAAGTATAACTTTTGAGCATTTAATGCTACAGTTGTACAAAATAATATTATAAAAAAAAGTATTTTCATCTTATTTAGAAGTATTCTATATAAGCACAAAAATAAGATTACGATAAAAGAATTACAATCGCTAGTGATAGTTAATTTTCCCTCACTAGTTTTAGTGATGGGCATCACTATTTGTAGTGAATTAAGATAAGTAAAGGCTTAACCTATGCAAAATTTAGGCTCTATATGATTTATTGTGGAATATACTTATTAGTAAATACAAGAAGACTTGAAATAATATTAAAATATTTCAATTTCATCAAAAGCATAGAAAGAATATTTACTTTTAAACCACCCCCTGTCCGCCAGCGGACCATTATTTG
>CAZQEZ010000117.1:0-13292 GCA_964592475.1 uncultured Roseivirgaceae bacterium | reverse complement strand
AGAGGGGATTTTAAGGAATTTTATTTTAATTTTTAAGGTGCGAAACTTCAGTTAATATAATTAAATTGATTTTATCTGTAACAAATTAAATGCTCTCTCGTCTTCCCTCAAATTTTAAACTTAAAAAGATATAATCATGAGGAAATTAGTATTTATTGTTTTGTTTTTAGTACCCGGCTTTTTATTGGCCGATAATGACAAAGGTGCTTTATCGTCTTTTTTTCAAAAATATAACGATAATCAAGAATTCACCTATGTGAATCTCACTCCGAGACTTTTTGAAATGTTCGCAGCTATGGAACCTGAAGAAGATGAAGATATGATAAATCTGATTAAAAGCTTTACTTCTGTACAAATATTGGCTGCTGATAGCACCAGCAAATCGGGCTCTTATTATAATGAAGTGCAAAATTTGATTAAAAGTAATGTGTTTGATGAATTGGCCGTAATTAAAGACGGAGATAATAACGTGAAAATATTAGTAAAAGAAGCTAATAGTAAAATAAGTGAATTATTGGTTGTGGTGAGTGGTTCACATAAATTTGTGCTTGTTGATATGGTGGGAAACATTGACCTAAAAGACCTGAAAAAATTATCAAAGCTCAAAATGGATGGTATGAAGTACCTGGAGAAAGCTAAAGAGCAATAAAAATACATTAAATACAAACAGATGATTAAGCGCTTAATTATACTTTTTATATTGGTGGCTCCGATCAGTGCACAATCGCAGAGCCAAGCAGTACGGGAGGTTTTTGATAAATTGCCTTCCGCTAATAAATATTTCTTTTACCCAAGCACTTTAAGAGCCTTGAGTGGTGAGAATCAACAGTTTTTAGAATTTGTAAAAGATGTAGAAAACATAAAACTGATGATGGTAAATGATAAAGAAGAGAATGCCAATCTATTGTTGGATTTAGAATATATAGAAGATGAGTTGGTCTCCGAAGGTTTTGCAGAAATAATATCGCTAAAAGAAGGAGATGCAAAGGTGATGGTATTAGAGTATGAGGGCACTACAGTGGCATTATTAAATGCTAAAAATGATTTAAGCATAGTAGAATTAGTTGGCACTCTCAATTTAGCTGCCGGTCTAAAAATGTTTCAGGAAGGAGAATTACCTATAAACCAATTCAAATCTTTTTGGGAAACCGAAAAGCCAAAGAAGAAATCAAAAGAAGACGCTAAACAAAATAAAAAAAATTGAGCGAAGTATTGCAAATAAACGACTTGCACAAAAAATACGGCAGAGTTCATGCCGTAAACGGTCTTTCGATGCAGGTGAATCAGGGAGAAATATTTGGACTGCTGGGACCTAATGGAAGTGGAAAAACGACTACCCTTGGTATTTTATTAGATGTTACCAATAAAACATCTGGTGAGTTTACCTGGTTTGGCAAGCCAAGCAGTCATAAACTTAGGCAAAAAATAGGGGCTATTTTGGAGTCCCCTTGTTTTTATCCTTACATGAGTGGCTACGCCAATCTGGAGGTAGTGGCTGCTATCAAAAATGTAAACAAGGATAGGATAGGGGAGGTATTGAAAGTTGTTGGGCTTTTTGCAAGAAAGGATGATAAGTTTAAGGCCTATTCTTTAGGAATGAAACAACGCCTGGCAATAGCTGCAGCTTTATTGCCTGATCCTAATGTGCTTATATTGGATGAACCAACCAATGGTCTTGATCCTCAAGGGATTAAAGAGATAAGAGATTTAATAATTGAAATTGGCAAAACAGGCAAAACGATCATTTTGGCCAGCCACTTACTTAACGAGGTGCAAAAGGTTTGCACTCACTTTGCCGTGCTCAACTTTGGTAAAAAGGTGTATCAAGGGAGTGTAAATGAAGCACTTAGTGGAGAAACAATTTATGAAGTAAAAGCACCAAATTTAGTAGTGTTGGAAAAGGCTATAGAAAGTTTTGAATGGATTAAACAAGTAGACAAAGAATCTGATTGTCTGCTAGTAAGTTTGCCAGCAGATAAAAATGCAGCTGACTTGAATCAAGCACTTTCACAAAATCAAGTTTATTTATCTCATTTATCCACTCGTAAAAAGAACCTGGAAAATGAATTCCTGAAAATTTTATCAAAATCAAATGCTTAGACTTTTACGTATCGAATGGCTGAAATATCGCCAATTCAAATTATTTTGGATCATCTACTTTTTGTATCTGCTTTTCATGGTAATCTTTATTAGCAGTGGAGTTTTTATTTTAGATTTTTTTGAACAAAAAGGTATGAATTTTGGAAAAATTAGCCCCTCAATGATACCTATCTATGATTTTCCTGATATTTGGCAAAACATAACCTACTTTGCCGGATATTTTCAATTTATCATGGCCTTCATAGTTATTATTTTCATCACCAATGAATACAGCTATCGTACTATTCGTCAAAATGTGATCGATGGCTTGAGCCGATCTCAATTTTTAACGGCAAAAATCAGCTTCATATTCTTATTATGTTTTGTCAACATTATTGTTTTATTTATAAATGGCTTAATCCTAGGATTAATGTATTCTTCAGTAACAGAATTTAAATTTATTATCGAAGGAGTTGAATTTATTCCAGCTTTTGGTATAGCATTATTTGCCTATTCATTATTTGCTTTTTTTGTAGGTATGCTTTTTAAGCGTTCTGGCGTTTCCATTATTTTATTTGCTATTTATACGCTTTTTGCAGAACCTTTCATTACACTTATTTTACAAAATCATCCGAATGTATCTGGCTTTTTCTCCAGGCTATCTGATTTTTTACCTATGGAAGCCATTAATAATTTGATACACAATCCTTTACCGCGTTACATTCTTCGTGAAATCCAAAACTACATCGCCTGGAGTGAATTTTCCATCTTGCTGGGTTATGTAGTAGTTTTTATTTGGGCATCTTATAGTTTGTTGAAAAAGAGAGACTTTTAATGTTAAAAAGCTTACAACTTTAGTTACTGATTCTCAAAGCGAATAGGCACTCGAAGCTCCATTTCATTTTCCGGCAACCCTGATGGATTATCGCGTTGAAAAACCATGTATCCATTTTCAACTGAAGGTTGATCATAAGTTATAGTAGCTTCAAATGGCACAAAATCTTCCGTCATCCATTCATCTTTTGCAGTGGCATAGCTTTCTACTATAATATTTCCCTCATTATCAACTATGGCAATAGGAAAGTCTCCTTCAAAATACCATATACCTCGAGCTTTACCTTTTATTTTTACAGGTGAATTGATTTTTTGATTTGGTAGAGGGTTGTCTACCTTAATCAGATCACTAAGTTGCTGACTTTTATTAGTAGCCTTAAATTTTAATGATTGTAGTATTTTAGCAATGGTGTTTTTAGCATCCTTATTTAATTTTCCACTTCGCGTAATCCGATCCCCGGTCATTGGGTCGCATGCTTGCATAGAAATTTTTTCGCCATTTTCATTGTAGCAGGTTGCGCTAAAATCATTGGTAGCAATTTGAGCGAATATAAATCCATTTTCCCATTTTGCAGGCATAGGTTCAGGTTGCAAAATATAACCCCAGACACCACCGTTTTCTAATGTAAAAATATAAGACGCTGCTTTATTTACTTCAAAATTTAAATTTAAATCAACCCCATTTTCATTGAGAGTGTATGATTTACACGCCGGCAAATCTGTACCGTATCCATTAGGAAAGATACTGATAATACTAATACTAGCTTTAAGATGCAGGCTTACAGGAAGTTCAAGCTCTTTTTTGCTCTCTTTATCTACTAAATTTATGATTGGAAATTGCGTGCCGGAAGTATGGGTAACAACATCCCAACTTTTCGGATATTTTAACTCGAAATTAAATTCAGCACTGGTAAATTGCTTTAAATCTTCATTGTTTTCTTGTTTGGCGGCTTTGCCATTTTGTAGACTGTCAGTATGTTCCGTCTTCTTTGTCTTCTGTTGACGATTGCGATCTCCACAGCTTACTAGTAGAAAAAACAACACTAAATAAAATTTAAATCTAAGCATAAAGTAAATTTTTTTTCATTAATTTATGTTATTTTATCCAAAAAGTAATACAATCTTTTCCACATTGTGTTTAGCATCAAAATTCATAAAAAAAGCAAATAAATGAGTATATAAGGCGTTATTAAAGTAGTAGTTGAAAATGAGCATACAAATTTTTCTGGCACAGATTTGGTAGGAAAATAAGTAAGGATCATTTGATTCATTGTTTTTAGTTTGGTGAAGAGCCTCTGCATTGCAGAGGTTCTTTTTTTAAACACTTTGAGTCCACAGGTATTTATCCCATCTAATTGATTGATAAAAATATGAAGCCAAAGCCAATAAAACCCCTTAAGGGTCAGGAATCCGTGTGGGAATATCCCCGTCCGCCAAAGTTGGAATATGTAAAGGAATTATTAATTGTAAAACATCAAGAGAAAACAATTGCCTCTACTTCTAAAGGTTTTAGGGTGCTGGAAACCAGTCATCCTCCAGTTTATTATTTCCCTCCTCAAGATGTTGACTTTAATCAGTTAGTGCCTTCTGATTTGACCACTTTTTGTGAATTTAAAGGGCGTGGTGGTTACTACCATTTAAAAACAGAAAATAGAATAGAAGAAAATGTGGCTTGGTATTACACCAATCCGGTGGCATCATTTGCTCCCATAAAAGATTATTTAGCTTTTTATGCAAATAAAGTAGATGAATGCTGGGTGGGAGATGAAAAAGTAAAACCCCAAGCCGGTAATTTTTATGGTGGTTGGATTACCAATAAAATTGTAGGTCCATTTAAAGGAGAACCTGGCACCTGGGGTTGGTAGCTATTTTGGCATAAGTATTATATGTGGAGCTTCATCCATTTTTATAGACAGCAATTCTACTACTTTGTCTACCTTGCTTATACCATATTTTTCATTAAGAATAGCCGCTACTTTCTTTTTAATGTGGTTGGACTGTAAGTCTTTATAATCGTGAAGTATAGCATTATAAATTGTAAGCAACTCTTTGCATAGCACCCGGTAGCTATCGATAAGCTCCAGTGCTTGTTTATAATTTTCATTGTCCAGCTCATCTTGCAGTTGCCCTATCAAATTATTGTCAGCATATTGAAGCAAATAACCTTTAATAGGTTGTTCCTTTAGTTTTTCCGCCTTGTCCGTTTTAATTAAAGATGAAACAATATCTAATAAGGCTAATATTTCTATTTTCATACTGGTTACGTTTGGTTTATAAACAATGTAAATTATAAGCAATTCCGAAAAGTTCCTTTCTAGCTACTTTTCAAATTATTTCATAATGCGTCCAGCTTAAATTATTGTCAAAGTAAATAAATAATTATTAGAATAGTTTCATCGTGGATGATTATCTTTTAAATTTTCCGTTTAAAGTACTATATAATCTTCCGTTTGGTTAATTTTGCTTGTTATAATTAGAAACTAAGACTTAAAAATTTAGTTATGAAAGAAGCAAAATATAAGACTAATATTAATTGCAATGGATGTATAGCTACTGTAACGCCATTTTTAGAGAAACTTAATAATATTCAGCATTGGGAAGTTGATATTAAAGACAAGGAGAAAATTTTAACAGTAAGGGGTGAAGAACTAGATAAAAAGGCTATTGAAAAAGCAGTAGCGGAAGCAGGCTTTTCTATTGAACCTAAGAAGAAAAAGTGGTTTTAAAAAAACAATTAGGACGTTTGTTTTTGAATGCAAGTAAAATTAATATAATAATGAAATAAGTTATTAAACATAAAATTGATAAAAACAATATTAATGCATTGATAAATTTTGGCACTGAGCGGCTTGTTGTTAAAAATATCTTAATTTAAAGTTGTTTAACCACCTCGGTTATAATAAATATTTAATTAAAATGCCTATTTTGTAAGTAAAATGTAAATATTTATAAATATTTTTGAAAAATTTGCATAATTAAGGAAACGTTTTTACCTTTGTATCATCAATAAGATAAAAGTTCTTACAAAAGTTCTTAAATATATTGTAGAGTGATGAAACTGGCAGACATGCCCTCCTGTCTCGAGGGTGGAGATTTCGGGATAAATCACACGCGTTGATCAGGTGTGTGACTAACCACTCCTTGAAGGTTCGAATCCTTCCTCTACAGCCATAATTTTAATGTCACACTGTAGAGTGATGAAATTGGCAGACATGCCCTCCTGTCTCGGGGGTGGAGAATAACGGGATAAATCACATGCGTTGATCAGGTGTGTGACTAACTGCTCCTTGGAGGTTCGAATCCTTCCTCTACAGCCATAATTTTTGGGTTTATGTTGATAAATTAAGACCTGTACACTTTGTACAGGTCTTTCTATTTAATAACTTCCCATTCTGTTTTAGCAATAATCAACTGCTTGTCTTGTAAACTGATAACATGGTCAAATTGAGCTACTTCAGAATTTTCCTGGTGCGCCTTTAGCTGTAAGCAATCTGCCAGCGAACTTTCTGCCCTGAACACCATATCAAATTCAATTAATCGGAAGTTTTTTAAATAGTGTACTGGCAGCGTATCTATTAACCAGCGTATATAACTCAAATTATTTACATGTCGGTTTACGTCTATATCGTACCACCCCACTTGAATTTCTTTTTTCAGTTCAAAATGGTTAGCAACACTTACCTTTTCTTGTTGATACTGAACTGTCTCTCTATCAGCATCAATTTTAATTTCTTTGATAAAATCGGGGACAGGAACTACCTTTCGCTGATGAAAATCAAATACAACCCAACTAGATTTAGCTGTTCCTATCTCCTGATTTTTAGAATCTAAAATCCGGTAATCACGCAATACATTTTTACTAGTGACTCCTGATGGCCAGGTTTCCAGGGTTACAAATTCCCCGTGCCTGGGAATTCGCTTTAAATGTAGTGCTAAGCGAAACATCACCCAGGTGAGACCTTTAGGTATTAAATCGTTAAATGAGACCTTTAATTCCATGGAATGCGACCAGGCTGCTTCCTGTAAGTAACTGGATAACGCCGGAATGGTCAGGTTTTGGTTGGCATCGGTTTCGTTGGCGCGTACTTTAAAAGTTTCCTGATAAATATTCATATAACAAAAAATTTAGAACAGTCGCAAATTTGAATCAATCATTAAACAATAAAAAATGGATGGCTACTTAATTTGCATCGGAACACCGGAAATCATTAGGGTAACTTTATTAGATTTCTGTGCAAGATATTGATTGATCCATCCTTGCAGATCAACAAACCTTCTGCCGATCGCAGTTTCTGCATGCAATCCCATTCCTAGTTCGTTGGTGATAATTAGCCATGATTTGTCTTGTCGGCAGACCAGCTCATCTATTTCCAATCGGGCCTGTTGCAAGCTTATCTCAATATCTTGTTGGTTATCGTAAAACAGATTAGTGAGCCAAAGTGTCACGCAATCTATTACCACCCAATGGCTTTTAATTGTAGCAGTTGATAAATTTTTTTCAATTTCCAGGTTGTGCCAGCTTGAACTACGTTTTTGTTGGTGGTATTTAATACGCTGATTGAAATCATCATCCCATTTTCTGGCGGTGGCAATGTAAGTAGGTCTATCATCTTGACTTAAGGCTAGCTTTTCTGCGTGGCTCGATTTACCTGAGCGAGCACCTCCGGTGATCATGTGTATCATGTTAGCTTTTTTTTAAAAATAAAAACCGGATCTGAAAGATACGGCTTTTATAATTTATAAAACCTGATTATATGTATTCAAAGGCGGATGACCGATTACCGATGATTGATGTTTACGGTTAATTAAACAGAAAATCATTTGGACCGATGCCGGTGGGGAAATCATCGATTAAAGTGCCATCTTTACTATACCTGAATCCGGTACCCGTGGAGGTAAACCCATTGCTATCGCCTATATAAACATCACCACTGGCAGGATCTACACCTATACCGTAATAATCTAGATCTTCATCTGTAAAAAGCTGGGCAGTCAAAGTGCTTTGATTGAGATCAATTTGATAGGCTGCATCAGAGGATAAAAAGTAAATAATATTGTCCTGCACGTTAATATCCATTTTTTCGTCAAAACCAGAAACTGATAAATTATCAATTGAATTCCCTACACTAAAATTAGTTGTTAAAATTTCTACCAAACTGCCTGATGCAGTAAGTACCCATAAGTTATTATTGCCATCAACTACAAATGTAGATGGACCGAAAGGGACAGTTAACTCTTCAATGGCCAAAGTTGCCGGATCTAGCTTTCCTACCACATCACTACCTTCATAAGCAATGTAAATGAAACCATCAAGACTAATTAAATTTTGAGGCCGGTATTCTAAGTCTACCGAATCAATGACCGTATTAGATGTCAAATCAACAACAGAAATAAAACTATCCGGTGTTTCACCAAAAGCAGTATTAATGTCTCCCCAGTTGGAAACAAAGGCAGTATTATTTACAGCAGCAAAACTTATAGGGTTTAAAAATCCACTGCTAATGGAAGTAATGGTACTGTAATCTTCAATATCTACTATTTCCACTTCATCTGGTGCATTGCCAACCAGATATAAGCTGTTTTGATGGAAAATAGCTCCTTGAATGGTAGTTTGTGGTTCAAACTGTTGTAAGGTTGCTTGTTCAGTTTCTTTGTTGTAAGTGGAAAGTGAACCATTAGCTGCTTGAAAATTACCTTCATTAACGATAATAACTTCATCAGAAAATTGAGGAGTTGGTGTTTCGTTGTTTTCCTCACACGCACCAAGCCACAACAAGCCCAGCACAAAAATTATAAGTTTGTAAAATTTGTTCATAGTATTAAAATTTATAGATTATAATTAAAAGATAGATTCAATTGATAGTTGATACCAGGCATGGCCATATTTTGAAAATTTTCATACCTGGCATTAAATAAATTATTGATATTGGCAGATAGGTGAACCGGAATATTGCCGGTTTTAAAGCTTTTGCCTAATGATAAATTGATTAACAGGAAATCTGACAAAGGGCGAAGCTCATTATTGTTTTCCGTGTATCTTTTACCCGTGTACTGGCTATTGATATTAAATAAAAATTGATGGTAAGAAAACCCCAATCCGCCGTTTAACATCCATTGCGGGGTATAACGCAACTGTTTATTGTAAGATCTGTCCCGTGCATCAATTTTGGTTTTGTTTGTAGTTCTTGTATAAGTTCCGCTGAAATCCACTAATATTTTAGAAGAAGGCACTAAATCTTGTAATTCCAAATGATGGAAAAATTCAATACCCGTAGCATGCACAAGCCTTATATTGTCAGGATACCAAAATGAAATAGTTTCACCATTATTATCAGTAGTTCTTCCTCCGGGTCGCCATTCAATCCAATTGTCTACCGAATTGTGAAAAAAATTGGCTGAAGTTCGATACTTAATGATACCAGGTTTGTAAGATAATTGATAGCCTGCTTCAATATTACGACTTAATTCGGGCAACAAATCAGGATTGCCTCCCGGAAACCAGAACCGATCGTTTAGAGTAGGTAGCCGAAAACCTCTACCGGCTTGTGCAGTCAGTTTGAAGTTGATCTCTTCTCGCTCAATAGCATGCACTTCTATTCCCAATGATGGAGAAAACGATTTCAATTCACCATCAACTGTAGGTTGCCGTAAATTGAGCGCCAATGAAAAAAGTTGAGCCTTGTATGCTAATGAAGAATAAAGGTCGGAGCGAATTTCTTCCGGATTTTCTGGAAAAGCATGAACCTGTGGCCTCAGGTAGTTCAGGTTAAAGCCATTTTTCCAGCTTAAATTTGGTAATAGCTGCCAATCATTTTCGTAAGATGCATAAAGCCGATTAGTAACTATGGCTTGGCTTTGGTTAAATATTTGATAATCGTGGGTATAGCCCAATCGCATCTCGTTCAGATTTTTTTCTTTTTGTATAGCGTAAGCGATGATCATCCTCAGGTTGTAATCCGTTAATTTATTTTGATTATTAAAATCATATTTGGATGGTTGTATTTGTCGATCGCTGAAATTGAACCACGAATTTATAGAAAGTAGTTGGTTGCTGCCCGGCTTAAAATAAAAATCTGCCAGTGCACCGAAATTTTGAAAGGCAGCATTTTGTTGTGTTGCCATTGAGTCAGCCAGCGGAAATTGAAAATTATTATCGGTTTGCAAATAATATACTTGGGTTTTCAAGTTGATATTATTTTCTGCATACGTATGAGATAATCGCATTTGTCGTTCACCAAAACTGCCAATTCCCAAATGAGATGCTAATTGATTTTCAGTAGTGAATGAGGGTTGACTTGAGAGATTGATACTTCCGCCGATTGAACCATTTCCCCAGAGGGCAGTATTATTGCCCAAGGTAAGCGTTACCTGATCGGCCACCATGGCTGGAATCAGGCCATAGTCAGACTCTCCCAGCGTAAAACTATTGATTTCCAGGTTGTTCCAGATTAAATTGGTACGTGAGCCGCCAACTCCTCGCAGGTTGATGGTAGACAATTGCCCTTTGGCGCCCCTATTGATAAAATGAACCGGAAATTTTTCTGCTATTTTTTGACCAAGGCTTTGCTGATGTGCAGTAGTGTCTTTCCAGGAGAAACTAGTACTGCCAATATTATATTTTTGATATTTTATGCCCGAAACCAGTATTTGATTAAGCGTATCTGATTGATACCATTGGGCATATGCAATTTGATTCAGCAGCAAATAAAAGCTGCCAATTAAGGCTAATTTTTTGAAATGAGAATGCATAGCGCAAGCGGTTATTGATCCATCACTTTTAACCCGAAAGCGATCAACTAATACCTTGCTGGCAGGTCTCCTGGCTTACCCGATTGTTTCGGCCTTCCCATCCGCCTGCGGGCGAACAGTGGCAAAAGGTGGAAACAACCTTTTTTATGGGTTTACAGTTGCGGGTACAGCTCCGGATTCGCACCGGAATTCCCTTTTTTCAGGCTGTGAAGATATTCACTAGCCGTCACCAACTTTGCAAAGGTAGGGATTTTTGTTTAACCGCAAAGTTTGTAAAAGGTAATTTTTATTATTTTCATTAAACAAAATACTTTAGAGTCTTAAAACGCTATGCATACACGCGTTCTTTTCCTCTTTGGCATAATTATAGAATTCATTTAACATGTTAGCTTTTTTATCGTTTTATTAAAGTCTTTTTTAGATACTCTTATAATCCTGTTTTTACTATCGCTTGGTTTTATTATTTGCTATACTTTTCTCAATTGTCTTTATTCCAGAAAAAACTAAAAACCTTCCATTACTACCAAAATCTTTTGGACCATCATACCAGCCTTATTTGTACAATTGTGTGGACTTGATATTTTGCAAAAAATTGGCTAACAATTATACCGATAATTAACACACTAGGGTAGATTACCGTTTTACAAACCAGCAATTATTTTCTTCATTTTGCAAAAGCAAAAATAGTACAATAATGTAAATCATTTGAGTGCCTACCGTTCCCCATTGCTGTTGCAGGCACATACCTAAAATAAGAGTAGACATGAAAAGACCCATTATAAATAAAGAAAAGCGAGTAAAAATGCCCAGCAATATTAATAACCCAAAAATCAACTCGATATAAGGGATTAATAAGCCATATCCATAAGCGAAAGCTTGAGGAAATAGGGTGTCTTGAAAACCAGAAGCAACTCCTTCTGCAAATTGATTGATTTTACCCAGGCGAGCAAAGCCATGAAAAAAAAAGTTGATAATCTAAAATTATACCTTAGAGTGATAACACCATCTAATATATATAGTTAAAAATATAAGAATGTGAGACAATATTATTAACCAAAATAACTATAAAATGAATTTTTCAAATTATTTTAATCATTTACAATTATTTATTCTAATACCATGCATTACATTGTTTTTATCTTGCGAAACAGGGACCAGACAAGCAGAGGAAGAAACAACCACTGAAGAAAATGATCAAATAACAGAAACTGAAATTATGGAAAATCGGGTGGTGAAAAGAGACGCATTGCTTAAAGAATTCGATGAAAACAATGATGGAAAACTGGATAAGACAGAATTTTATAAAATGACCAATCATTATCTTCAGCAGTGGGATAGTAATGACGATGACAAGCTCGATAAAGCTGAATTGATGTCAGATTGGGACTATGTATTTGCCATAGATTTTCGAGACGATTGGTACCAGCAATTAGATGCTAATAGCGATGGTACCCTGTCTTTAGATGAATTTAATAAAGGCTTATTTGAAATTTGGGATATGAATGATTCTGACATGATTGAGCCTGAAGAATTAGATGAATTAGATAGCTAATCCAAAAAAATACATTGAAGTTTCGCACCAAAAAAATTTAATTTGCAAAGTCTATTTTTAAAAATATAAGGTGAGAAGCTTCAATAATAAAGTTTATAAGAAAAGTGTCAGATCCTGCTTACATACTTTCATCGACTTTAAATTTTAATTTTATCCTTCAATTTCTCCCTTGTAAATATTTTGTCACATCACGTAAATTTAATACAATAAATAAATAAAATCATATTGCTTGTTATTAATATGATGATGTTAACATAAAGAGGTTAGCATGCTAATTATACTAATCTTGTAATTTATTTATTTATTATGTAATATTATCAATAGAATCAGTTGTAAAGTGATCCACGTAGCCTTCAGGCGAAGTTAATTGAAATATACCTATTAAAGGGGATAAGAATTAATGGAAAAATACCTAACCAATTGCTATGTAAACCGTTCATTTACATATAAGTACAACTCATTTTTTATATTAGTATCATTTTTTAAAATATAATTTTATGACTCACCAAGAATTCGGACATTCAGTTTCAAAAAGTACAGAAGAATTGAAGTATCATGCATTAAAATTTACCCGTGATTTGAATGAAGCAGATGACCTGATGCAGGAAACTAAATTAAAAGCCCTGGCAAATCGAGAAAAATTTAGATTGGGTACCAACCTCAAAGCCTGGTTATTTACCATCATGCGAAATTCTTTTATTACTAATTATCAAAAAAAAATGCGACGCAATACGTTCATTGATACAACTGATAATCTTCACTTTATCAACGACGATAAATATACTACCTATAATTTAAGCGATAGACAGTTTGTATACAATGATATAAAAGATGCTTTGGACAAGCTTGATGATAAATTCAAGAAGCCATTCATGATGCATTTTAGAGGATTTAAATATTATGAAATTGCAGAAAAATTTAATGTGCCAATTGGTACCATTAAAAACAGAATACATGTAGCTCGACAGCAATTAAAAGATATACTAGTTGCTTATTAAAGAAGTTGTTAGCCAGATAATTTTGTAATGGTGAAACCGGATAAAGTAACAATATATTATTTTAATGGGTTAGATTCGAC
>CAZQEZ010000116.1:0-13411 GCA_964592475.1 uncultured Roseivirgaceae bacterium | reverse complement strand
AGCCAGATCGCAATGAAATTTTTCAATCGTTAATCCTTTTTTGGGGCTTTTTTCTTCTTGTAGCAATACAGCCGCCGCCCCATCGCTAAAGAGCATATTAACTAATATATTTTCGATATCGGTATGCGGATTGAAATGAAGCGTACAAAGCTCTAAACATACCATCAAAACGGTAGCATCAGGGTCTGCTTTACAAATATTATTTGCTACTTTTAAGCCATTAAAAGCAGCATAGCAGCCCATAAAATTTACGCCGGTCCTTTGCGTATTTGTTTTAAGTCCTAAATTTTCAACTAATTCAATATCTATTCCGGGCGCGTAAATACCCGTGCAACTAATCACGATCAAATGAGTAATAGCCTCTTTGGCCACGGCTGTTTGCTTAAAGCAGTCATTAACGGCATTTAAAGCCAGTGGCAATGCTTTTTCTTTATATATTTGCATTCGATCGCGTGTACTGGGGAATGGATGTTCGACGACATTCGGGAAAAACTCAAAATGCTTTTGATCAATAGTAAAGTCTTTTACCACCGAATGCCTGTATTTTATACCCGAAGACCTGTAAAGACTTAAAAGTTTTCTTTTATCATCTGTTTTTAGCGGAATAATTTGGGTCATCAATTTTCCCACTTCCATTTGCGTTATTTGGTGTTCAGGCACCGCGGTACCTATAGATATAATTTTAGATTTCATCGATATTTTTTACAACTATCAAAAAGTAATAACTTATTATAAATAGATTTGTACATACTCTTGTTCAAAAATAGTATCATGATAAGTAGAAGCACCTTACTTCATTTGCGCATCCCATTTTCGTTTTTTCTGATGCCTATATTTTTATTTGCACTTTTTGCTTCTCCTCAAAGGCCTATTTGGCAAGCTTTTATCTCTTTTATAGCCATTCATTTATTTCTATATCCTGCCAGTAATGGCTACAATAGCTATTTTGATAAAGATGAAGATAGTATAGGCGGATTAAAAAAACCTCCAAAAGTTACTGTACAACTTTATTGGGTTTCAATAATTTTTGACCTCATTGCTTTGCTTCTTGGCCTTTTCATTAACCTGCCATTTACTTTAATGTTACTAATTTATGGATTTATTAGTAAGGCTTACAGTCATCCGGCTATTCGTTTAAAAAAGAGGCCAATTGCGGGATGGTTAGCGGCTGGTTTTTTTCAAGGTTTTTTTACTTTCATGATGGTATTGGTTTCCCTTAATGGTTTTGACTGGCAATGGCTTTGGCAATGGAAATTTGTTTTGCCGGCTCTGCTTTGTTCTTTTTTTCTTTGGGGTAGTTATCCTATGACACAGGTATATCAGCACGAAGAAGATAAACGACGTGGCGATATCACCTTGAGCATAAAATTAGGAGTTTTGGGCACTTTTCATTTTACCGCCTTTATGTTTTTCATAGCTACTATTGGCTACGTTTATTATTTTATCGAATTTTATTCAACAGCAATAGCTATTTTTTATGCTTTTTTACTGCTTCCGGTTTTAATCTTCTTTTCTATTTGGTATTTTAAGGTTAGAAAGGATCAAATGAATGCAGATTTTGATCGAACCATGTGGTTAAATTTAATTTCGTCGTCGGCTCTGAACCTGTTTTTTATTCTTGCCATTTTTATTACATAATAAAGATACCAATCAAGCAGATCAGTCATTTTTAATTTGTAAAACTCTTTTAAAACGAAATTTTTTATAAAGTTATCGGCATTGTTGCCTCCTCCTACCGCACTATATCCATTTCTTTTTCCTAAAAACAACAAGCATGATCACTACAAGCGTGATGGATATTCCCCACACCATATGATATCCATATCGCCATTGCAGTTCAGGCATATAATCGAAATTCATGCCATAGAGCCCAGTAATAAAAGTTAAAGGTATAAATATGGTAGAAATAATAGTGAGCACTTTCATTACCTCATTCATCTTATTGCTACTCATCGATTGATACAAATTTACCAGATCACCTACCGTTTCACGGTATACTTCGATAGAATCTATTACTTCAATGGTATGGTCATAAAGGTCGCGGATATAAATGTTTAGTTCTTCATTTATTTTAAAATAATGTCCTCGTTCCATCTTGCTTACCACTTCTCGCATAGGCCACACAGATCTTCTTAAGGTCATCAATTCCTTTTTTAGCGCATGTGTATTATTAAAGGTTTCACGTTGCAGATTATCCAGAAGTTCATTTTCCAATTGATCTAAAGTATCACCAATTTGATCTATTACCAGAAAATAATTGTCAACTATCGCATCTATCAACGTGTAAAGTAAATAATCCGGTCCTGCTTGTCTGATCATTTCCTGGTCTAACTCCAGTCTTTTTCTTACCGGCTCAAAGGTGTCACCTTCCTTTTCCTGGATAGAAAGCACGTAATCATCTCCCAGTACTAAACTTACCTGTTCAATATCTACTTTAAGTTTTTCCTGATCGTATCGAATCATATGTACCACTAAATAAATATAATCCGGATTGTCCTCTATCTTTGGTCTTTGTTCATTGTTGAGAATGTCTTCGATGGTAAGGGGGTGCAAATTGAAATAATTGCTTACTTTTTCTATTTTGCTAGAATTATGAATGCCAACTACTTCGATCCAGCTCTTTTGAGTTGCCTCTTTAGAAAAAAAAACAGGTGAGAATTCCGTTGTAGACTTCTCTTCCAAGTCATTTTTATTGTAATTCACAATTGATATTTTTACCGGCTCCAGGCTAGCTTCATCTTCATGATGCAATACGGTGCCTGGCGGCATACCAATTTTTCTAACTCTGCCTTTGAAGCGCTGCTTCAAAGACTTGCCTCTATTTTCTTTACTTTTTGACATTCGGTAGCAGCGTCAATCATCTTAAGCCAGCTTACTTTTTGGCCATTTTCAAGTGATAAATAGACTATCTGGTCGTTTTCATCCATTTGGATTACGCTTACTCCCATATTGTAGCGTAACGATTCTACCTTATCACCCACTTGTAATGGCTGTTGATTTATATCTTTTAGTTTTGGCTTAGTATTTTGATTTTTCTGTTTTTTTTTAAATAAATTGAACATGGCAATTTTATAACTAGACATAAGAAACTCTTTCCAGGGGCATTGTCATGCAGCGAGGACCGCCCAATCCGCGGGAAAGCTCAGACGAGCGAATTTCCAACACCTCAACCCCTGCTTCTTTAAGCAGCCTGTTGGTATATTTGTTTCGATCGTAAGAAATCACTCTACGAGGACTTATAGCGAATACATTAGCTCCATCATACCATTGCTCTCGGGCAGAATATAAAGGGTGGCCACCGGCTGTTTCAATTACTTCCAGATAAGGTATTTCTTGCTTTAGCACGCTAAGAAAAGAATCATTCACTTCTTCTTTATCCAATTTTATATTACCGTTGGCATCTTCACCACCTTTGCGATAAATAGTAGTTGTCATCATTGTTTCCATTGCTCCGGGATAAGTTATTATCAGGTTTTCATCTATTATAGTAAAAACCGTATCGAGGTGCATGCAATTACGCAGCTTGGGTAAATGTACCTGATACACCCTTTCCACTTTCTCATCTTTTAATACTTGTTTTGCTACAGTTTCTATAGCTGCTATTTCAGTACGTTCACTATAGCCAATAGCAAGAGATTTTTTTGATAATACAATTATATCTCCACCCTCTATCGATGGAATATAATTTTCATCACTATTGCCCGGGTAAAGTTTTTTATAATTGTTTTTAAATAACGGGTGGTGTTCAAAAATCATCTGTACCGAATGAGTTTCTCCTTGTCTTCCAGGAAACTTCATTTGGCAATTTATTACACCATTATGAACAACCGCGGCCGGGTCGCGCATAAAATAAAAATTAGGGTTCGGATACATTACATAGTCCAGATCTGTCATATCTTTAAAAAACCCGGAAGGAAATTTATTTTTCACCTCCCCTACTTGAATTCCTTCAATTAAGCCCCCCCCACATTCTGCCGGTGACAGTCTATAGCAAACTTCCTCTGTAATATGGCTAAGTTTGGTTAGCTCCAGCATTTTTTTTACAGCCTCTTGCATCAACTTATCATCTATAAGTATATCGGTAAGCAACTCATGCAACCTAAAAATTTTTGCTCCGGTAGCCTCGGTTATTAGCAATCGAAACTCGTCATGCTCATCTTGCATCACTTCCAGGTAAGGAACATCTTCAAAAAGATATGCTGCTTTATTGTGTGGAGTCAACCTATCGATTTCAATTCCAGGCCTATGCATCATTACAGCCTTTAATGTACCGTACTCCGAGTTAAGTTTCAATTCCATTGTTTATAATTCTTCGCTATGAAATTTGTCAATTCTTCCAAATATAGCTGATCCAATTTGTCAAAGTCAGCCAACTTATCACTATCAATATCCAATACCATTACTACTTCATCATCTATAATTACCGGCAATACTATTTCTGATCGTGAATCAGCACTACAGGCGATATGCCCCGGGAATTTTTCTACATCCGGAACCAGTTGCGTTTTTTTTTGAGCCATTGCCGTGCCACATACTCCATTACCAAATTTTATCCTGGTACAGGCTATCGATCCCTGAAAAGGCCCAAGTACTAGTTCATCATTTTTAACTAAATAAAAACCTACCCAAAAAAAACCGAAAGCTTGCTTCAAAGCAGCTGTTATATTTGACAAATTAGCAATTAAATCTTTTTCTGCACCAAGCAAAGCTTTAATCTGAGGCATCAATGATTGATAAACTGCTTCTTTATTATCTTTTCCAACTAAGTTTATTTCTTCAGCCATTTAGATATAAATATTATCTTTATTTTTATAAATAGTTAATTGATCATCGAGTAAGCATTCTTGATCAAGCAAATGGTAGTTTTGCAATTTTGGCGCTTTTATTCCAGTATTAAAAATCTGCTTACTCGTAAACACACGCGCTTCGTCCCAAAAATTGAGTTGAATGCATTGATTTATAGTTGCAGTCCCACCTTCTATCAATACGGATTGTATTTTACGCTGGTGCAAATCTGTAAATAAATTTTTAAAAAAATGTGCCTCCTCTAATTTAATCAATTCCAAATGCTCTCGTCGCTCATTTTTATGCAAGTTATAAATAAGTGTGGGAATACTTTGGTCATAGATGTTTAATTGGGGCGACAAGCGTAAATTTCGGTCGATCACCACTCTTACCGGGTCTCTTCCTTCCCAATTTCTTGCATTTAATTGGGGATTGTCATAATGACATGTATTGGTGCCAATCATAATAGCATCTTCCTCGGTGCGCCATTTGTGAACCAATACCCTCGAAAGCTCATTGCTTATCCATTTTGAATCATAATTTTCTCGTGCAATAAACCCATCGGCCGTTTGGGCCCACTTTAAAGTAATATATGGCCTTTTAAGGGTAAAATAGGTATTGAATCGCTTGTTGAGCTGGTCAGCTTCTTTTTTTAATAAACCGGATTTTACTAACATGCCAGCCTCTTGCATCATCATTATGCCATTACCACTTACTAAAGGATTAACATCAATACTAGCGATAACTACTTCCGGAATCTGATAATTTACCAGCATGGGCGCGCAAGGCGGTGTCTTTCCTTGATGAGAGCATGGCTCCAGGGTAACATAAACCGTGCTTTTTTTGAGTATTTCTTTATCTTCAACTTTATTAATAGCCTCTACCTCAGCATGAGCACCTCCATATACTTGATGATAGCCTTCAGCTATAATTTTACTTTCGTGTACCACTAAGCAACCTACCATGGGATTGGGCGATACTACACCTAATCCCTGCTTGGCCAATTGAAGTGCTCGCCGCATGTAAATTTGTTGCTGTACCAATATATTTGCATTTTCGCAAAAATAAATGTTTATTCTATTATCCCAAATTTATTGGAGCTATCGTATGAATAATGCCCGCAATGTTTATCAATACATCAAAGAGGTTTTACTGGAAAGATATGAGCCAGGCGAAGCAGATGCAATGTCTCGTTGGATTATGGAACATGTCTATAATATTGACTGGAATGGCATTTTGGCAGAAAGGCAACTGGAGCAGCAAAATGATCAGATGAGCCAGGTTGAAAACATACTTGAGCGATTGCACAATTATGAACCGATACAATATATATTAGGTGAAGTGATTTTTTTTCATTTAAAACTTAAAGTAAATCCAAATGTACTAATCCCCCGACCAGAAACAGAAGAGCTGATTGGATTAATTATTGACAAACATAAAAAAGACAAATCGTTAAAAATTTTGGATATTGGTACCGGAAGTGGATGTATAGCTTTGGCATTGGCCAGTTTACTTCCGCAAAGTAATGTGATAGGCATCGATTTTGATGCTGGCGCCTTACAAGTAGCCAGGGAAAATGCTGGAATAAATCAAATGCCGGTAACCTGGTTGCAATTAGATATTCTCAATCAAAACTTACCTGAAAATGAATACGATATAATAGTAAGTAATCCACCCTATATTTGCGAAAGCGAGAAAAAAGATATGCAGCCTAATGTGCTGGAATATGAACCAGCAAAAGCTTTATTTATACCGGATGCAAAACCCTTGCTGTTTTATCGTCATATAGTAAATCAAGCCAATTTTTATTTAAACCCCGGGGGCTATCTTTATTTTGAAGTAAACAAAATATTTGCTACTGATGTGGCTTTGCTTTTAAAACAACAAAACTATGAAGCGGTAACTATTGTAAAGGACATATCAGAAAACCCACGCATAGTATGGGCCAGAAAGCCCGCAAAATAAATTTTCACAAATTAAAAACATAAATCAGCTGATAATTAGATAGTTATTGTCAACACTTAAATTAGCTTCAATAATTTATTAATTGGCAAACAATGATTAATTATATATTGACGTTTTTAATTTGATTATTAAAACAGGTATATGAATTTCAAAAAGAATCCTATAAAAAGGGAAAAAATCATATTATCACTCCTTAGCTTAATTGTTTTGCTGCAAGCATGCCAGCAAAAAGCAGATCAAAAAGCAGAAAAGCTGAATGTGTTGGTTGGTCAATGGGAAGCTGAATGGCAAACAAAAGTCAATGAGAGCATCCATTCGATGAATGGGGAGATGCGCTTTGCCGAGAATGGAACTGTAGCTGTTCAAGCCTATGGCTATAATGGCTGCTATTTTATGTCAGATACTAGCAAAAATGAAATGGTTTGGCAGTTAGATGGTGACACTTTACTACTTCAAATTCCTGATGATAATTTTTCTTTTGCTTATCGAATTAAAAATCTTAATTCTGATCAGGCTCATCTTACCTTATTAGAAGATATAAACTTACACTTGAGAAAAACAAATTAAAAAAGTTCCCTAAGGAACTTTTTATTTTTTTATAAGCTATATATTTGTTAGGATCGCTTTAAATCTTCGTTTAGCTCACTTTTGCTTCCAATATATGTATATTGACTATTCAACTCTCCGGTAGGCTTACTTCCCATAATATACTTTTTAATATCCAGTTCTTGCGATAAATAGGCTTTTTAAAAATAATCTACTTTATCTGACTAATAGAATTGGGTTACAATAATTTTTGAATAATATCATCAACTGTAGTGCCTTCTGCTTCTGCTTTAAAGTTTCGCAGCAAACGATGGCGAAGTGTAGGTTTGGCTACCGATTGTATATCATCTATGTCAGGAGAATACTTACCATTAAGCAAAGCATGACATTTGGCTGCTATAATTAGATATTGAGAAGCCCGGGGGCCTGCTCCCCATTCTAAAAAGTTATTGCTTATATCTGCAGCTAATTGGGTATTTGGCCTGGTTTTATGAACCAGTTTTACCGCGTACTCTACCACATTATTTGCTACTGGTACCTTTCTTATCAATTCCTGAAAAACCAGTATTTCTTCTTTCGATAGTATTTTATTTACATTGTTTACCATGGTTGCCGTGGTATTCTTTACTATTGCTACCTCATGATTATAGGATGGATAGTCAAGCATGATATTGAACATAAATCTATCCAGTTGGGCCTCCGGTAGCGGATAAGTACCTTCTTGTTCTATTGGATTTTGTGTAGCCAGCACAAAAAATGGCCTATCAAGTTTAAAATGTTCACCGGAAATAGTAATCGTATATTCCTGCATTGACTCAAGCAAGGCGGCCTGGGTTTTCGGTGGTGTTCGGTTTATCTCATCAGCCAAAATAATATTGGCAAAAATGGGGCCTTTAATAAATTTAAAATTTCGTTCCTTATCTAAAGTTTCTGAACCCAGTATATCGGATGGCATCAAGTCAGGAGTAAATTGAATCCTATTAAAATTTAAGTTCAAGGCCTCTGACAGTGTTTTTATTAGCAATGTTTTTGCCAGGCCAGGTACTCCTACCAGCAAACTATGTCCCTGACAAAAAATGGAAATCAGCAAAAACTTTACTACTTCTTCCTGACCAATAACTACTTTTCCTATTTCAGTCTTTAATTTTTTATAAGATTCAAAAAGCTTGTCAGCAGCTTCTACTTCCGTTTTGAATTCCTGCATTATATAATGTTCTTAAAAGTTTTATTTATTGTAAAAGCTATCGCCTCATAGCTGTACCCGTATCATCTAAAATATCGCAATGCCGGTAGTCTTCGTCAATAAAAATAAATACATCCGATTGTGCTTGTTCAAACCATTCGTTTGTAACTCGCACCTTCTTTTCTCTAAGTGCGGCTGTTTGTATTTTTTGATAATCATCTACTATACTTGCCTGATGTGGAGGCGTTTTTGTCTTATAGTACACAATTTTAACTGCTTCGGATCCATCTGGCAATTTAAATCGCATCGGTTTTGAAATTTCACCTACCTGCATGGTATCTACGGTAAAGTACATTGCCGGGTCTAACTGGTCTACTGGTACCCGAGCCGCTCCTGATTCATCTAAAAGGTATCCCCCACTTCCGGCAGTTTGCTTATCATCCGAAAATTCTTTTGCTGCTTTTTCAAATGAAATACTGTCGTTAACTATTAAAGTACGAATACTATCCAGGTACATCTCAGTTGCCTCAATATCTCGTTCTGAAGAGGTGGTCTTGATAAGAATATGACGAGAATTATATTGATTCCCTCTTCTTTCAATTAATTGAATAAGGTGATAACCAAAATCAGACTCTACAGGCATTGAAATTTCTCCTGGCTTGAGTCTAAGTGCCGTCGCTTCATAGGGAGGTACTAGCTCTCCTCTCTTATGAAAGCCCAAATTGCCTCCCCGAGCACCAGAACCGGGGTCGTCTGAATATTTCTTGGCCATAATAGCAAAACTTGTTCCTGTAGAATAAGCTTCTGTAATTTTCCAATCACGCGTAAGAGATAATTTACTAACGCGTTCAATTTCCTCGTTATCAATTGGCGACAATGTAAAATTACTTTGATTTTCTAAATCTTTGTTCAATAATTGAACGTGATTTTTATCTTTCACACTTACTATCCAATCTCCATTTAGTCTGGTCATGGCCGGCACTTCGGATTGTATCTGCATTGTAATAAAATTAAAATTATCGCTAATGTCCCAGCCTCCTTTAAATGTACCAGCCGGGCCTTTTATTACCAGGTGATTATTATCTTCCAGGCTTAGCTCATACTCTTTATAATTTTTGGTTAGTTCTAAACCCTGCATTATCTGCCTTCTTATGTCCATTAATTTTTGTCGTGCTTGCAGTTTTTGAGGTTGCCCTACTTCCGGCTGCTTTACAATTTGAGATATTGCAACTTCCGTAGCAAAAAATGGCAAACTATCCCGGGGAATAGCTTTAAAAAACTTTTTAACTTCTGCAGGTGTAACAGATACGTCGTTAGTTATTTCTTTACGCATTCTTTCTACTAGCATCTGCTCGCGCAAATCATCTCTTAGCTCTTCTTTTATCTGCTCAAGAGACTTATTGTAAAATTTTTCTATTTCTTCTTGTGACCCAACCTGAGCAATCATCATCTCCATTCTTCGATTAAGATTGGCACTCACTTCTTCTTCAGCTACTACTATGGAGTCTATTTCTGCTTTGGCCACCATCAACTTTTGAATTACCAATTGTTCCAATACGGAACATTTGGCAGTTTCGTTAGCAAATTGTTGCTGATTTCTGCTTAAGTAATCACCGTAGGCTTTTTCCAGGTCTGATTTTAAAATAATGAAGTTATCAACCTTTGCAATAATTTCATCTATCACTTGTCCATTTTGCTGAGCGTGTGCTGTGCCAGCCAATAACAAGAAGAAAATCAATATTCTTATATACCTATTCATCCACATAAATTTCAAAACTTTTATTATCAACTGCTGCATCATAAACTTCTTGTTCCAGGTTTTCGGCTATTTCTGTTTTCCGTTTGTTAATGATAATATTTTTAATATCGTCTTTCACATATTCGAGCGGCGATACTTCATCATTTATTTTAAAATCTACAACAAGAATTAAATACACAAAATTGTCATCAGTTGTTTCAATTATTCTATTTTCGTTGCTTTTCAAAAACTGTACCCGATTAGCTGTATCGTGAAAAGGCGTATTTCGAAAAACCTCATCGAACTTAAGCCAAATTGTATCTTCAAGATGTGATTTGGTCGCAAATCGAAGACTATGAGACCGTAATTGAGATTTTGCTTTAGGTGTATTTAAAGACATTAAACGTTTGATGTCATTTGTTTTGGGAGAGTCAATCGGTAATTGTAAAAAGATGGCCCTCAAAATATTTTGCTTTAGCAAAAACTTATCTTTGTTTTCTACATAATATTCTTGTATTTCATTTTGGCTAACTTCAGTTTTCAAATTACGATTAATAAACAACTTTTCATATTCATAAACCAGCAGTGCATAGCGGTAATCAAGCATTTTGCGCTGTATTTCAGCTTGATCATATTCTATATTTGATTCTGCTTCTGATATCATCAATTGCTTTTTTATCCAATTTTGGATGTATCTTTTAACCGTATTACTACTATCTACCGGGCTGGCGTCTTTACGCACTATACCAGTTATATCGGACACATATAAATATTTATCTTTTACCCTGGCCACCGGCTCGTTATTTTGCTGCAAAGGCGCTTCTTGCTTTACTTGTATCAAATCACATGATACAATCAATAGCAGGATCAAGAAGATCCCCCCACTATTTTTCCACCTGTTTATATATTTGCTTTCTTGCGTTTTCATTTACTACAACTGAATATTTTTGCTTTAGCTCTGCTACCCAATTTTTCTCAAGATAATCTTGATAATCTGATATTACTTTACCTTTAATTTCATTTAACTGTTTAGGCATAGGTTTTAGTATCTTTTTCACCTCAATATGATAAAAATATCCATCGTGAGTTAAATTTTGAATACCAGGTTGCCAGGCAATTTTTTTCAATATAGGTAACTCGTTTTTTTCGAATAGACCTTCCTCAACTACTAAATTTGTTAGCAGCAAAGATAAGGCTTTTTTTGATTTACTTTTGATACCAATTTTAGGTGATTCGCTAGCTTCAAAATGCAGCCGCCCGGCAGGCAAAGACCTTTCTAAAAAATAGGAAGATATTTTGCGATAGGCGTCTTTACTACTGTAAATGAATATATGACGATCGGGAAAGTTTTGAACATCATTTGAAATTTTATTGAGCAACAGTTCAAGATTAGTACTTTCATCAATATTATAAGATTTGTTCGGTATTTCATAATATTGATTATTGAGTTTTGTCAATGCTTCATTCAGCGTGTCTTTATTAGTAGCCTTTAGTACTACCACGTCCGCCCTTTCTTTCCATTGGTAGTCCTCTTTATTAGCATTAAAATATCGAATTAGTCCTGTAGAATCGGTAGATGCTTTACTCCAAATCTCTTCATCCATTAGCTGAAACAGCAGTATACCCTCTTCGTACTCTTTTAAAAGCAAGCGATACTCGGGATATTTTTCTGATAAATGAGCTTTTTCATACTCAATTAATTTTTCAGCTATAAATTGATCATAAAGCAATTGTAAATAATAGCTAGCGGTAATATTTTCTTGGGCTTGCTGGTTTTGCAAAATGAATTCGTAGAAATCATTTTGAGTGTAGGTTTGCTTGTTTATAGAAAATAATTCAATTAACTGCAAAGTATCTTTAGCTGGCTGCCAACCTCCTTTTAGCAGGGCACTATCAGGTTGTATTAAATTCAATTTTTCTTTATCCTCAAATTGATTTTCTCTTTTTAGCCTATTTACCAGATGTTTTCTACCTAATTGAGAGCGACTATCTTTTTCTATTTTTGCCCGTAAATTTGCCTCTATTTCTTCTAATGGTTGTAGTTCCTTTTTATCTTCCAGACGAATAATATGCCACCCATAGGGCGTTTTTATAGGCGCCGAAATAGCTCCCTTTGTGGGCAAAGCAAATGCTGCATTGGCAAAAGCCGGGTGTACTTTACCTGTTGCTAACCAAGGTAAAACACCCCCGCTATTTTTAGTATTTAAGTCATCTGAATATTGCTGAACTAACTTATTCCAATCGCCTCCTGAGATTAGTTGCTGATGAATTTGGTCAATTTTTTGCACTGCATTAACACTATCTTCAGCTGATATACCAGCGGTAGCTCTTACCATCAAATGTGATACTTTAATTTCGCCCTGAGTCCTTCTTTTATCATTTACTTTTAATATATGGTAGCCATATTGAGTGCGAAATGGCTTACTTATATTACCCACGGGTGTTTGATAAGCTTGCTCCTCGAAAGGATATATCATTTGCAAAGCTGAAAAGTAACCCAGGTTGCCCTCATTACTAGCCGCGGAAGGATCATCACTATACTCACGAGCCATTTCACCAAAATTTTCACCATTTAGTATGCGCTGTCTTATTTTCTCTAATTGACGATAAACTCTTACCGTATCTGCTGGCATAGCTGGTGTAGGCAATTTAATTAAGATATGTGACGCGTTCACTTCTTGTTGCATTCTTGAATAAGCTTCGTTTAACAGTTGCTCAGTTACACTTTTTTCTTGCAAATAGGGTTGCATTAATTGCTCTTTGTAAGTGCCAAACTCTTGAATAAATTGCTGAGTATTGTGTATTCCTTGTGATCTGGCTTCAGCTACCTTTAATTTGAAATTGATAAATAATTCCAGGTAATGATCTACAGACTTCTTTGGAGGGAGCGTGTCGTTAAAATTATTTTTTTGATATACATAAAGGAACTCTTCATTGCTTACTGGTTGCCCCTCTATGGTAAATAGCGCACGTTTGTTGCCAGTGGGCATCGTTTTGCACGCGTACAAGGAGGTAAAAAGACAAAATAACAATACAATTTTTTTCATTTTTGATCAAGTCGATAATTATACATTTAAATGATGAATTAAAGATTTATTGCAATGTTAAGAAAAAAGATGAGAAATATCTGAAAAGCTTTGAGATAGAGGGTGATAAGATTGGCTCTATATGATTTATTGTGGAAAATCCTTATT
>CAZQEZ010000115.1:12305-13434 GCA_964592475.1 uncultured Roseivirgaceae bacterium | reverse complement strand
ACTGTCACTTCCGGTATATCCAGCATTGGGTATATAGGTAAAATCACCATTGGCACCGAGGCTTAAAGTACCGTTAGTGGGTCCTGTGACAGGGGTTGTAATTACCGAAAGATTAAAACCCCCTACATCGGAATCATTAGTCAATACATTATCATTTAAAGCAATGTTGACATTGGTGGCAAAATTATCATTTAAGGCATTTACCTGAGCCAATAAGCTGGTATTTGCATATGCTATTAGAAAAAAAACAGTGAGGTAAAACGGATAACTACCTATGTTACTAAACAACTTTTTATTTTGTATCATTTGCATAGAATATATTCTTAATCGAAAATTAATATTCTTTATTCAATTAATACAATTAAAAGCAGAAATTACCTTAACCATGTAAGTTTTGGAAAATAATAAAAAATTAAAAGCATAAATTTGATGGCAGAATAGCATGCAATTGTCTTACTCACATGTAATTTTAACAGGATAAAACAGAAGCATTTAAATAAAATTATTACTTTAATATTTATTAAATTTTCATTCGTCGAATAATAACACTAATTGACCTTTAATATTTTGTCATTCATCGAACCAGTCCAAATTTGCTTAATGCCAGGCCTTTCACTTCTCAAAAATTAGCGTACAAACTTATAATAAGCACAAAATATACGTGTTAATAAAATTAAATAATTTACTATAATTTTACTTTTGCAAAACGTTCATTTTTGCCTCTTTCACAGTAAATGATCAAAGTGTGATCATCAATTTGTTCTGATTGCACGGGTCTGGTAAGAATTTTCCCTGCATCTTTTAAAGAAAAAAGAGAGTGCTTCTTCTCTTCTCCATCTCCTGAAATAATAGCTAATACTGTGATCACGCTTTTTAAATTGGTGATGGGTTTTTCAATACTACAAATCCATCTTCGTTAGATCCAACTATATCTCCCAGGGTGGTCTTTCCCTTTTGTCGCTGTTCTTGACCCCAGGTCAAAGAATAACCGGCAGGGGAAAATTGTGCATGTACATTGAAAAATGCACTAAGGGCAATTATTATCAATAAGTGTTTTTTCATCAATGTGTTTTTTTGCAAGTAAGTAAAAAAAAGTCAGCTTATTAAATTTATTATAAATATAAATGTA
>CAZQEZ010000115.1:0-12205 GCA_964592475.1 uncultured Roseivirgaceae bacterium | reverse complement strand
TTGCAAGTAAGTAAAAAAAAGTCAGCTTATTAAATTTATTATAAATATAAATGTACTGAAGTTTCGCATCTTAAAATTAAAATAAAATTCCTTAAAATCCCCTCTTGAGAGGGGTCAGGGGAGTGTTTATCTAAAGATATTTTATTTTAATTTTAAAAATCGCGTTTTAATCCCATATGGGTAAAACCGAGCTTTAAATTCGAATCAAAAATGGAAATGAAAAAATAAAGTGTTTTCTTATTTTACACCCACCTTTGCCTCCCTCAAGGGAGGAGTTATAGGTGCTTTATTTTTTCATTTCCATTTTTAGCAAATACAATTCTGGTGCGAAACTTCAGTAAATGTATTTTTATTATGTTGCTGAGTTTTTCTTTAATTTCACCAACTGCAAAGTACTTACACCAGCAATAACTACCACTGCCCCAATCAATTGATACCAGGTAATCCTTTCGTCTAAAATTAAAATGGCTAAACCTATGGTAGAAACGGGGCCTAAACTTCCCAATACGGCAAATTGAGATGCTCCTAAACTACTAATGGCCCGTGAAATTAGAAAAGATGGAATTACCGTACAAAATATAGCCAAGATTACTCCAATACCATAGACCTGCCATTGTAAATCCGGTAAATTAAATTGGAATAATACAAGATAATGGGCAATTACAAATACACACGAAACAGCCATTACCCAGGCGGTAAATATGTCAGAGCCTATTTTGGGAATCAAATCACCACTGCCGGCAATGAACATGGCATAAGTAAAAGCACTAAGAAATATAAATGAGCCACCAAGCAAAAGATGCTGCGAAGCAGAAGTGGCAACATCTGGTAAAAATATAATGGCAATTCCTAAATAAGTAATGGCTATGGCCAGCCAGTATTTTTTCAATATAGGTTGCTTGTATGCCACTGCTGAAATAATCACTACCAGCGTAGGATATATGAATAAAATTAATCGCTCCAGGCTAGCGGTTATGTATTGTAGACCCACAAAATCGAAAAAGCTGGCCAGGTAATAACCCACGACGCCAAGGTAAACGATTTGCCAATAGTTTTTAATGGTAATAGTGGAAGCGCCTTTTTGCAATCGAGCAGCAATAACCAAATAAATTGGTAAAGCAAATAGCATCCTGAAAAGCAGCATAGTTATCGGTTCCACATTTTCATATTGGTAAGCCAATTTTACAAAAACAGCTTTGGTAGAAAACATTAGGATACCAAGAATACCATAAGTAATCGCCAAAAATTTCGAATTAAGCTTTCTCAAAATAATTTTAGCTGACAGTTTGGCATAATGGCTTTTTCATGATTTAACAGCCATTCTTTTTTCTTAACTCCACCCGCGTAACCAGTTAGTTCTCCATTGGCACCTACTACCCTGTGGCAGGGTATAATTATAGCTAATTTGTTTTCACCGTTGGCTTTTCCTACCGCGCGTACGGCATTTTTATCGCCTAATTCACGGGCTAATTGAAGATATGATAAAGTACGACCATATTTAATTTTTAATAATGACTGCCAAACTTTTTTTTGAAATGAAGTTCCTTCCGGTTTTATATTCAAGTTAAATTCCTGAAGCTGACCATTAAAATACTGCGCAAGTTGATCATAACACCGCTGAACCTCGGCAGGAATTTCAGTTGATGGCTGATCATAAAATTGATCAATAAAGCAAATAGTATTCAATTGAGAATGATTACCTATAATAGCAATAATACCTAGGGGAGAACGATAATAAGCCAATGCCATATTTTTTTGGCAAAAATAAAAAAAGTACTGCAACGATTTACAGTTACAGTACTTCTAATTACTAATAGATTGTGGCATTATATGATTCCGACACTCTGGCTTATTAAAAAATATCTTACTCTTCCAGAAAAAATAGCATCAAAAATTCTATTACCAACTGTCAATAAAGGTGCCAACTCTTTAAAATGGCTTATAAAGCTATTTTAATTTATTATCTGTGGCTATAATTCCCCATCGGTGCATCAAAATGTATCATTTTCCACACGATATTCAAAATAAGCATTTCCTTTCATTTCTTTAAAAAGCGCTGAGTGTTTATGCTTTAATTGTTTAGTAAACAATAGCATATACATCATGTTAAGTAAAATTAAATCAAATGATATTACCATGAAAAAATTAAGAGAAAAAAATGAATATGATGGTAACCCGGTAGGTTTACCCAAAGAAACCTGTAGAACAATAGCAGATGAATTAGACAGGCATTTATCCACCTATTTATATCTTTATCAGCAGTATCATAAGCATCATTGGCTGGTAGAAGGTCCACAGTTTCGCGACTTGCATTTATTTTTTGAGGAGCACTACAATCAGGTGCATGAACATTATGATGCCATTGCAGAAAGGTTGACTGTACTTGGTTATGCACCTACTTGTCACCCGGTAAATATGGAAAAGCTTAGCTACATTGAATTTGAGGAAGAAGGTGTTTTCCACATTCGTGACATGCTGAAAAAAGATATGGAAGATGAGAAAAATATTGCCATCGAATTGCGTAAAAGTATTCATACTGCTTTAGATCTATCTGACTTTGCCACTAAAAAGCTATTGGAAGGCGTACTTGAAGCGGCCGAAGAAAGAGCGCACCACATTGAGCACTTTCTGGGAGAAGATTCTCTGGTAGTTGGATTACTACATGAGGATAAAGAGCTAGAAAACGCGTAAAAAGTATTTGACAACAAAAAATACAGCCTCAATTCATAAAATGGATTGGGGTTTTTATTTTACCATCGTTGATGCACGTCTTGTTTAATGCGATGTTCATAAATAGCATTTATCCTTTGCATCTGTTCCTGGGTAAGTGAGGGTATATCGGAAGCTTTCACATTGGAAAGCACTTGTTCAGGTTTGGATGCTCCTGGTATTACAGTACTTACTTCATCAAACATTAGAACCCATTTCAAAGCATACTGTGGCAGAGAATAAGTGTCCGGAAATTCCTTTTTTAATTCATCCACTGCTAGCAGGCCAGCTTCATAATCTATTCCTGCAAATGTTTCTCCCTTGTCAAAAGCTTGTCCATCCCGGTTAAAATTACGATGGTCAGTTTCAGAAAAGCTGGTTTGCTTATTAAATTTACCTGTTAACATTCCACTGGCTAATGGCACCCGCACAATTATGCCTACATTATTAGCCTTAGCCTGCCGGAAAAACTTTTCTGCCGGTCGCTGCCGAAACATGTTAAAGATTATTTGCACGGTAGTTACATTAGAATATTCCATGGCTTTTATGGCCTCTTCTACTTTTTCAACACTTACCCCAAAATGAGCAATTTTTCCTTCTTGCTTTAGCTTATCAAACACTTCAAATATTTCAGGACGATAATAAACCTGTGTGGGCGGGCAGTGTAGCTGAATTAAATCCAGTTGCTCCATTTGCATATTGCGCAGGCTGTTTTCTACCAGGTCCCGTAGTCTTCCTGGTGTATATTCTTCATTGGTATGCGGGGAAATTTTGCGTCCACATTTACTGGCCACGTACACTTTCTCCGATCTGGATTTAAGCACCCTTCCGATAGCAGCTTCACTTTCGCCATCACTGTACACATCGGCTGTATCGATAAAATTCACACCATTGTCGATAGCGGTATTAATGATTGTTTCTGCATTGTCGCGGTTAAATTCTTCACCCCATTTACCACCAACCTGCCAGGTACCCAATGAAACTTCAGATACTTCTATGCCGGTTTTACCTAATTCTCTGTATTTCATGTTTAAAAAATTTAGACTTTTAATAAAAAAACACCTCCAAATCCTTACTAAAGATAAAAAAATATGTTCAATTTCTTTTATAAAAACTGCTTAATCCTGAACTTGGCAGAAAAATATTAGATGATTACCGGTTGCCGAAAGCCGACAGCCATGATAATAGTATTGTTATTTTCGTAAAAATGTTAAAAATTAATTTTAAAAAGCATATACTGCCTCATCTGATTGCCATCCTGGTATTCATAGTCGCGACAATAATCTTGTTTAATCCTGTTTACTTTGAAAATAAACAGGTGAGCCAGCATGATGTACAGCAGGGAATTGGTGGTGGACAGGAATTAATAGAATACCGGGAACAGACCGGAGAAGAAGGACTCTGGACCAATTCCATGTTCAGTGGTATGCCTGGGTATTTAATTAATGTACAATGGTCGGGGTATTTCCTCAATTATGTACAGAGAGCATTGATGCTTGGATTGCCATCTTCTGCAAATGTGACTTTTTTGGCAATGATTTGTTTTTATATCATGCTATTAGTTTTTAGGGTTCGGCCTTATTTAGCTATCGCGGGAGCCTTATCATTTGGCTTAAGCTCATTTTACATTATTGGAATTTCAGCTGGACACGTGTGGCGCATGGTAGCCATTGCTTACATGCCACTGGTATTGGCAGGTATTCACCTGACTTTTAAAGGTAATCGTTGGCTGGGCTTTGGCCTCACTGCCCTGGCATTAGGCCTGGAAATTGGTGCCAAGCACCCGCAAATGACCTATTACCTGTTGATCATGGTAGTTATTTATGGGCTGGTCATGTTGTACGATGCTATTAAACAAAAGACAATAGCAGATTATTTTAAAAATGTTGGATTACTGGTTGTGGCTGCCATATTGGCCATTGGCGCTAATCTTGGTTATTTATGGACGACCTACGAATATAGCCAATATTCTATGCGAGGTCCCTCGGAGATCACCTTGCCGGAAGGTGAAGGTTTAGGTGGGCTGGAGCGGGATTATGCCTTCAATTACAGCAACAGCATTTTAGAACCATTAACCATGCTGGTGCCTAATATTATGGGAGGAGCCAGTCAGCAGCCATTATCCAAAAATTCAAATTTAGGAGAAATACTACAAGACCAGGGGCTTACCGGCAAGCAATTGGAGCAGCAGCTTCAATCGGTACCCACTTATTGGGGTAAACAACCTTTAACAGCACCTTATTACCTGGGGGCAATACTATTTTTTGCCTTTATTCTCAGTTTATTCAACCTGAACAGCCGAATAAAAACGTGGGTATTATTTTCGGTTATCTTTTCCATAATGCTTTCCTGGGGGAGTAATTTCGCCGGTTTTAATAACTTAATTTTCGATGTTTTACCCGGATATAATAAATTCCGTTCTGTTACATTTACCATCATCATTGCTTTCATTGCCATTCCATTAGCAGGCATGCTGGGGATTGAAAATTGGTTAAAAGAAGAAAACAAGCAATTGAAGCTTAGACAATTGTTGTTTTCTACAGGTATAGCTGCTGGGTTTCTGCTTTTAATTATACTTATTTCCTTCATACTCAACTACAAGGCTCCGATAGATGAAAGAATAGCGCAGCAAGTGCCCAATTGGTTCATCAATGCATTAAGAGAAGACAGAGGAAGTTTACTTCGTACGGATGCTTTTCGCAGTATGATTTTTGTGCTTTTAACAGCAGGAGTACTTTGGGCCATATTAAAAGAAAAAATCAACCAGGCCACTGGTTTAGCCGCTATTGTTGTACTGGTTGGCATTGATATGATATTGGTAGACTCAAGATATCTCACCGATGAAAATTTCAGTAGAAACCCTATTCGTGAATTCGCCCAAAAAACACCGGCCGATGAAAAGATACTGGCTGATAAAGAGCAATTCCGGGTATTAAATCTGCAAAATCCTTTCAATGAAGCCCGAACCTCCTATTACCATAGTTCTATTGGTGGTTACCATGGTGCAAAAATCAGACGATACCAGGATTTGATTGACAATTGCATAGCTATTGAGATTCAAACATTATTTCAAAGGCTGCGATCTGGTAACCAAAACTTTTCTGATTTAATAGCTTTAAACATGTTAAATACACGTTACTTTTATGCTGGTGAGAGTGCTAAAAATGTTTTTCGTAATCAAAGCGCACTAGGTAATGCCTGGCTTGTAAATAATGTTATTAAAGTAGAAAGTCCTGACCAGGCCATTGCCAGGGCTTGTGAAATAAATCCTGCAGAGGAAGCCATCGTAAACACCAGCCAATTTGACCTGCAAAATAATAATTTTACAGGCAGCGGAAGTATCGAGCTAACCGAATACCAGCCCAATCAACTGACTTATCAGGCCCGATTAAATGGCGGTGCGGCACTTGCGGTATTTTCAGAAGTTTATTACCCACTGGGTTGGGAAGCATTTGTCGATGGTGAACCTGTAGATTACCTACGGGTTAATTATATATTGAGAGGCATGGAACTGCCTGCAGGTGAGCACATCATTGAATTTAGGTTCAAACCAGATTCCTATTTTGTAGGTAATAAGGTGATGATGGGGTCGTCGGTAATAATTTTATTATTCTTTATATCTTCTCTGATTTTTGATATAAGAAGAAAATTAAATGATTAATCATTTTTTATCAGTGATAATTTGCACTTACAATAGAGAAGAGTATATTGGTAAAACATTAATGCATTTCAATAATCAATCGGCCAATGAAAACCTCTTTGAGATTGTTATTGTTGATAACAAAAGCAATGATAAAACAGCCGATATTTGTAAAGAATTTATTAACTCAAATCCAAACATAGATGTAAAATATTATTTAGAACAAAATCAGGGTTTAAGCTATGCTAGAAATACAGGCATTGCTAAATCAAAAGGTGATTTAATTGCTTTTATTGATGATGATGCTTTTGTTAATCATAATTATATAGAAGAAGTAATTAGATTTTTTAAAGAGAACCAGGATATTAATTCGATTGGTGGGAGAATATACCCGGAATATGAAAAAGGGGAACCTGCCTGGATGAGTAAATATTTGTGGCCTTTGGTAGCGGCACTTGATAATGGAGATAAAGTAAAACCATTTAAAGGTCGAAAGTTTCCTTTAGGTGCCAATATGGCATTCAGAGCTGAGATTTTTGAAAAGTATGATCATTTTAATGTGGAATTAGGCAGAAGAGGAACAGTATTGGAAGCTGGAGAAGAAAAAGATTTATTTTTTAGAATGAGAAAAAATGGAGAAAAAATCTTTTATGTGCCTTCTGTAGCAGTAAAACATATAATTCCGGAGAAAAGAACTCACCTGGATTATATAAAAAAGCAAGCCCTGGGAATTGGTAAAAGTGAGCGAGTAAGATTAAAAAAATATGGCTTTGGAATGAAATTAAACAGAGCAATAGAAGAGGTGATAAAAATTTTTGGTACAATAGCTTTATCGACTATTTTTATTTTCAGAAAAAAGATATCAGCTGCTGTAATTTTAATTAAATTCCGATTTTGGGTTATAAAAGGATTGGTTGTAAAGTGAGATTAAAATCTAAATATCAAGTATTTTTAGAAAATCTATTGTTTTCATCACTGAGCCTAATAAAAATTTTAGTAACATCAAAAAAGGTTGTTATAAAAGGAATTAATCAAAAGGCTGATCTAGTTATTCTTGGTAATGGCCCCTCGTTTAAGAGTCAAATAGCAGACTATTTTTATTTCTTGCAGAATAAAGACTTGATATGTGTTAATCATTTTCCTAAGACCGATTTCTACGAAAAATTAAAGCCAGCTTATTATGTCACAAGTGCGCCAGATTTATGGCTGGATGATATTGATGAGAAATTTGTGATAAGCAGCAAACAATTATTTAAGACAATGGCTTCAAAAACAACCTGGCCGTTAAATTTTTTCATTCCCTATGAAGCTAAGCAGCATCTCCGCTGGCAAGAACAACTAAAATTTAATAATAATATAAAAATATTTTTTTATAATAACACTCCTGTGGAAGGATTTAATTTCATAAGTAAAATTTTATTTAATCTAAAACTAGGAATGCCTCGCCCCCATAATGTAATGATACCTTGCCTAATGATAGCGATATGGCTTAACTATAACAAGATATTTTTATGGGGAACAGATCATTCCTGGCTGAAAGAAATTACAGTTGATAAAGACAATAATGTATTACTAAATCAAAAGCATTTCTATGATGAGACTACATCAAAACCTGAGACTTTGGATAATCGAGGAAAAAATAAAAGAAATTTAGGAGAATTGTTGTATAAATTTATGAATGCTTTTCAAGGCTATTATACCATAGAAAGGTTTGCCCAATCTAAGTACATTGAAATAATTAATAATACTGAATTATCATATATAGATGCTTTTAAAAAAGAAAAATTACTTAAATGAAGAAATATAATAAACCTATTGTAATTGCTGAAATAGGATGTAATCATAAAGGTGACTTTGAAATTGCCAAGGAGCTTATTTTATTGGCCAAGGGCTGTAATGCATCATTTGCAAAATTTCAAAAAAGAACCCCCAAACAACTATTAACTGAAGAACAATATAATGCACCTCACCCCAATCAAATATTTTCATATGGTAAGACTTATGGAGAGCATAGAGAATTTCTTGAGTTTAATTGGCAGCAGCACCTGGCATTAAAAGATTATTGTGATTCCATTAATATTGATTATACAACATCGGTATGGGATGTTACAGCAGCCAAAGAAATAATTAATATCAATCCAAAATTTTTAAAAGTGCCATCTGCTTGTAATAATAACTTTTCGCTGCTGGAAACTTTAAGAGATGAATATGACGGTGAGGTCCACATTTCTTTTGGCATGACAACTCACGAAGAAGAAAAAAAAGTAATTAAGCTTTTTGAAGAAAAAAGCATTGCTAAGGAGCGTCTTGTAATTTATAGCTGCACATCTGGATATCCTGTGCCTTTTCGCGATGTCTCTTTACTTGAAATTGATAGATTAAAATCTTCTTATGGTAACAAAATAAGACAAATTGGTTTTTCAGGCCATCATTTAGGTATTGCCGTGGATATTGCTGCCTATGCATTAGGTGCAACTTATATTGAAAGACATTTTACCCAAGATAGGACCTGGAAAGGAACTGATCATGCAGCATCCTTAGAGCCACCAGGTTTATCCAAGTTGGTAAGAGATTTAAATGCAACTTTTGAATCGATGACTTATAAAGAAAATGAAATTCTGGATATAGAAAAAGTGCAAAGAGATAAATTGAAGTATCGTGAAAAGTAATAAAAAAAAAGTAGCTTTTATACCTGCCAGATGTGGTAGTAAATCCATTAGATTAAAAAATATTAAAGATTTCTGTGAAAAACCCTTAATCTATTGGAATCTATATGCTTTGGCAAATACTCCTGAGGTTGATGAAATTTATGTTGCAACTGATTGTGATATAATTGAAAATACAATAAATAATTTTGGTTTCGCAAAAACTTCAGTATATCGTAGAGAAGCTCAAAATGCTTCAGATACTGCATCCACTGAAGATGTAATGATAGAATTCATCACCAAAAAATCTTTTTCAGTTGACACAATTTTCATCCTGGTGCAGGTGACATCCCCTTTTACGCAAGCCAAGGATTTCTCAAACGCAATTAAGCAATATGTTCAATCAGACAATGAAAGTTTATTGTCAGTTGTTCGTTTTAAAAGATTTTTTTGGAGTGAAAATGGAAAGCCAGTCAATTATGATTATCTAAATAGACCAAGAAGACAGGATTTCCAAGGTATATTGATGGAAAATGGTGCTTTTTATGTTAATACCATCCAAAATATTCTTCATGATAAAAATAGGCTATCAGACAAAATAGGCTATTATGAAATGCCAGAATATACAGGAATAGAATTGGATGAAGAAGATGATTGGATGCTGGCAGAAAATTTTATGCGAAAATATATTTTAAATAATAGTCTCAATAAATCGAATATTAAATTGTTATTGTCAGATGTTGATGGTGTTTTGACTGATGCAGGCATGTATTATTCAGAGAATGGTGATGAATTGAAGAAGTTTTCAACTTATGATGGAATGGGTTTTAAATTATTGAAAAGTCAAGGCATTAAAGTTGGATTATTAACGACTGAAGATCGTGAATTGAATCGTAGAAGAGCTAAGAAATTAGCACTTGACTATGATTTTCACGGTGTTGCAGATAAACTTGCCTTAGTAGAAGAATTATGTGCTAATAATGGACTTAATCTATCGGAGGTTGCTTATATTGGTGACGATATTAATTGCAAAAGATTGTTAGAAAAAGTTGGACTGGCAGCTTGCCCTTTAAATGCCGTAAGATCAGTTAAACAAATTCCTGACATTATTCTAATCAACAAAAAAGGTGGTGAAGGTGCTTTAAGGGAATTTGCTGAATTAATACTGGAGAAAAAAAATGGATAAATGTATTATTTGTAAGAGTGAAGATTTAAAACAATACAAACATAGAAGTCGGGAAAATCTTCTGCTACATCTATACCGTTGTTTAAATTGTAGACATGTTTTTCAAGATCCAGGTTCTTATGTAGACCTTTATACCGATGGCACTTTTACTGCTATTGCGCGTCAAGGCAATTCAGTCCCTTCATCCACTAAAATAAAAGAATTAGATAAAAAAGCTTTAGAGCGTTTCTATTTTTATAACAACTTCATAAAATCTGCAGATTCTTTTATAGAGGTAGGTAGTTCTATAGGCTCCTTCCTGAATGTACTCCGTCTCAATGGGAAAAAAGTATTTGGAATTGAGCCCGATACCACTTATGCAAAATTTTCTCAACAACAATACGGACTTTCTCAGGACAATAAGTTAATAGAAGAATTTAAAACAGCTGAGATATATGATATGGCAGTTTCTTTTCATGTAATTGAGCATGTAAAAGATCCTCATGCGTTTGTAAAAAAAATTGCTGATATTTTGCAGGAAAATGGTCGTATATTATTAGAATGCCCTTCAATGGATGTGCATCTATATGGAGATATGCAAAAAACAATCTGGAAACCTCACATCCATTATTTTACTTTTTCCAGTATGTATTACCTGCTTTCTCAATATTTTATGATAGATGAAATAGGTATTTATGGAAACGCTTTATTTGCCTATGCAAAAAAATCAGATAAGGCTAGTTATAGTAAAATACAATTCAAAAAATATAAAAGTAAATCTAAAAAAGTAAATAATTTAATAAAGCTCACACCTAAGCTTAAGCTTAATTTCAAGAATACCAATTACCGGCAATTGATTTTACAACCTTTACTACAAAAAAATGGTAACGAAGTTGTTAAAAGATATAAATTTAAATCCAGTTTCTTCATCAAAAATTTCTTATACTTAAAGAAAGAAAAAAATAATGGAAAAATACCGGTAACGCATATAAGCTATTATAGTGCATGGGAAAATGCTGGTGACACCGTATTATCAAAATGTGTTAGAGATAGCTTCAACATACATGCGAAATTTCAATGGCAACTACAAAAATTAACTGCGCCAGTAACTGATAAGCTAATTCATAAAATTAATCAAAATAAACTATTACTTATAGGTGGAGGTGGTGTTTTATTGCCAGACAGCAACAAAAACAATATTTCCGGGTGGCAATGGTCAGTTAGCAAAAAACAATTGGCTAATATTCAAGTACCTTTAATAGTTTTTGCCATAGGCTACAATTATTTTAAAAAACAAGTACCTGATGATTTTTTCATTGACAACTTAAAACATCTAATTAATAAATCTTCATTTTTTGGACTTAGAAACCACGGTAGTATTACAAGAGTAAAAGAATTAGTTGGTGAAAATTTGGCAGAAAAAATCATTTATCAGCCTTGCCCCACCACTATCATCAGAAAATTGCACCCAGAGATTAAACCCAAAATAAAAAGTAAAAATGTTGCCATTAATGTTGCATTTGACAGATATGAAAAGCGGTTTGGATCAGAAATTTACAATAAATTGAGCCAAATAGCTTTATCAATGAAAGCAATTGCTGAAAAGGGCTATAAAATTTTCAATGTTAGTCACTTGTCTATTGATAATAAGTTTAATTTAGTACTTGACGCTCATAAAGTACCTTATCAATCGATAAATTTACAATATTCCTTACCACATGAGGTCTATGAATTTTATAATAACATGGAGCTGGTTTTTGGAATGCGAGGACATGCTCAGATGATTCCTTTTGGATTAAATTGTAAAATTATTTCTTTGGGAACTCATAACAAAATTAGATATTTTCTGGAGGATATTGACGCGTTAGATTGGTATATTGATGTAGATAAAAGCGAGGGATTGAAGGAAATAATTTTAGAAACTTTCGACTCTATAACACGAAAAAATTCTGTTATCAAAGAAAAAATAGAATTTTATCAAAAGAAAAACCATTTAATTACTCAGGAAAATATTGAAAAAATAAAAAAATATTTGTGATTAAATTT
>CAZQEZ010000114.1:0-13524 GCA_964592475.1 uncultured Roseivirgaceae bacterium | reverse complement strand
ATGATATATCATCTGGTCTAAAGTTATTGGCAAGGTTGTTTCATTACCCGCCATTACATTACTGGCAGAGTCTCCTACCAAAATCACATCCACTCCGGCAGCGTCTATTAATTTTGCCATAGAATAATCATAAGCAGTCAGCATGCTTATTTTCTCTCCCCTGGACTTCATTTCCTGCAGTTGGTGAGTAGTTACTTTTTTGATAGTCGATTTGTGGCTAGACATAAATGGTAAATTTGATAGATATCGGCAAAGGTAATAAAGATTTGAGTTGATAGTTTATGAAATTAAATACATACCTCAAATTATAGATATATCATGAAATAATTTTCATAAATTTAAATTAGAATTAACAAACCTCAAGATTTATGAAAACTATACTATTTTTAGCAAAAGCATGGCACAGTTATTGGTTACTGTTGCGCGTTCAATCAGGTGTAATGGTTTGAAACATAACCAAATAAATCTTTGTTTGCTAAATCAAACCCTGAGATCCAATGATAAAACGCTCTCGCTTTTCTCTTTCAGCGCTATTAATATTCTTGCTCGTTCTTATTATCAACAGCAGTATGGTCAACCGGGATTACCTGCTTAGCCAGATAAACGATAGATTGCAGCAGTATCAAAATAAGATGCCCAATGAAAAAGTATTTTTGCATCTTGATCGAAATTTTTATCAAACCGGTGACAGCCTTTGGTTCAAAGCTTATATTTATAATCAACATTTTCCGTCAAGTTCAAACCTGAGCCCTACATTGCATGTGCTGCTGATGGGTCCTGACAATCGCCTGGTAAAAGAAGAATTGTTCTTACTCAAAGACGCTTCTACCCATGGAAACATAAAAATACCTGATTATGCCCCCATGGGTACTTATAATGTAGTTTCTTATACAAGTTTTATGAAAAACTATGGCCCTGAGCATGCTTTTATGCAAGAAATTCAGGTGGCCAAAGTAGGAGATAAAGACGAACCCAATATTCCGCTACTGTTAGATATTCAATTTGCAGATACTATCTATCAAGAGGGTAATAAAGTGGTTGCAGAACTTGTATCCAAATCATTTAGCGACCTGCCAGAAGCGGCAGCTTTTGAATATTCGGTCCAAAATGAAAATCTGGAAATTCTTGATAAGGGCCAGGGAATGATAGTAAATAATGGCAAAGCGCTGATTCAATTTGAAATACCAGAATCAAACGTAGGTAAAGAATTAAGCGTGCAAGTACAAGCATCATTGGAAGAAACTTATTATCATACTGCTGCATTTGTTCCTTTTGGAAAAGAATTGGTCGATTTTCAAATTTTCCCTGAAGGTGGTCATGCGGTTGCCAATTTGGAAAATAAGATTGCCTTTAAAGCTGTGAACCAATATGGAAATCCGGTAAATGTAGAAGGATGGCTACAGGATAAGTCCGGTAAAAACTTGAAAAAAATAAGCAGTTTTTATAAAGGAATGGGCTTTTTCACTCATTTTTTAAAAAAAGGAAAGCAATACAAGGTAATGCTAGAAAAACCTCGTAAAATGAAATTTGATTTCCCTGAGGTTATCGATGAGGGCATACTCATGAATGTAATTCAGAATAATAAAAATCATTTGCAAGTTTTTTTATCTACCAATTACAGCCACAGTGAAAAAGTTACCGTGGTAATGACTTTGAATGGCCAACTTATCAATTCCGTTTCGGGGTATTTAAATGAAAAAGCATCTGTGGAAGTTTCTACCAAAAATCTTGGCAGAGGTATTGCTACCGTTACTTTATTTAATGAAGAAGGAGTTCCAATGGCTGAAAGGTTACTTTTTATTAACAAAGATAAATCTGCCAAGGTAAAAATAAAAACAGATAAGTATATCTATCAACCCAGAGAGAAAGTAAACCTGGAAGTAATAGTTACCGATCATCAAGACAAACCGATAAAAGGTAATTTTTCATTGGCAGTGGTAGATTCGGAACTGGATATTAATAGCGGAGACAATTTACCAGGACTGGAAAGCTATTTATTGCTTTCTTCAGAATTAAAAGGTAAAATACCTACGCCAGGTTTTTATTTCGAGGCTAACGATAATCTTCGCCGCCAAGCTCTTGATATGCTCATGCTCACACACGGATGGAGAAAATTCACGCCAAGTGAAATTTTAAATAAAGACTGGCAACAAATAAAAGCGCCTGAGAATCAAGAAGTAATAACAGGAATTGTAGAAAGAAAAAATGATAAATCAGTAGAAGATGCTCAAATTAACTATTTGGCAATAGAAGGTGGTATGTTTTTACAAGGTGAAATTAATGACAATGGAGAATTTTCCATTCATTATCCATACCTGGAAGAAGAAGGCAAGAAATATGTGGTTCACGCTCAAACTGAAAAAAATAAAAAAATTAAATTGAAGCTGAACATTGGTCAAAACGACCCTTATGTACAATCTATAGAAAAGCTGTTGAACGAATATGAAAGGCATCTAAATGAAAACCTTCGTGAATTACATAGAGCAATGTCTGATGTTGTAGCTATTAAAGACTTGGAGGATTTAGGGAAGTATCAATTGCTACAAGAGGTGACCATTGAAGCAGAAAAATATGAAAAACCGGTAAAAGATGAGTATGCGCGCATGTATACCAGTGCCGATACCAGAATTAAGAAAGGCAGTGAGCTTTTACCCTCAAATGACTTTTTTGGCCTGTTGCGTCAAACATCACCTGTACAATGGGCTGATATAAATAGTGGTAGAGTAGTATTTGGTGGACGCAACTTTTGGAACCGTAGACCCGCTAATATTTCCCAATTATCTGACCCTTTTGATTCATTTGGGGGCAGGTTTGTGTTATTTATTGTGGATGGAATGCCGTATGGCTATAATATTCGTCAACTCAATTTTATAAAAAAGGAAAATATCGATATACTTACTGTAGTTCGATATCCTTTCAATAATTTTTATGGCGGCTTCAGGTCAAATGAAGGGATTGTTTTTGTAAAAACAAAAAACATCCCACCCGAAGAGCGTACGCAGCCAGATCGTGACTTCATGATCATTGAAGGATACCAGGTTACCAAGCAATTTTATTCTCCTAAATACGATACCCCTGAAGCAAAACAATTAATAGAACCCGACCTTCGATCAACAATTTTTTGGGCACCAAACATTGAAACCAATGAAGATGGTATAGCTACAGTAAGTTTTTATAATCATGACCGGATAACTACTGCCAAAATAACAGCTGAGGGTCTTACCAAAAAAAACGATCCGGTTTCGGGAAAATTTGAGTACTTAATTGATGATGATACCTTTTAAAAATAGAAAGATGATTTACGTAACTTTGTATCCATCTTTTTTTTTAAAACATTATATAAATGAGCCAAAATAAAAAAAAATTGTTTTTATTGGATGCAATGGCTTTGATTTACAGAGCTCATTTTGCATTTAGTAAAAATCCTATCATCAATTCTAAAGGAACTAATACGGGAGCCATTTTGGGTTTTACCAATTCTTTAGTTGAAATATTAACCAAAGAACAACCTGGTCATATTGCTGTAGCTTTTGATACTTCAGCACCTACTTTTCGAAAAGAAACTTTTGCAGAATATAAAGCTCAAAGAGAAGCCCAGCCTGAAGATATACAAGTTGCCATTCCATTAGTAAAAAAAATTATTGATGCATTCCAGGTTAAGCGAATAGAGTCAGATGGCTATGAAGCCGATGACATAATTGGTACCATTGCTAAAAAGGCGTCAAAAGATGGCTTTACGGTTTACATGATGACGCCGGATAAAGACTTTAGCCAATTAGTCGAAGAAAATATTTTTCTATATAAGCCTGCTTACATGGGCAACGGGGTAGATATTCTAGGTATTCCTGAAGTATTGAAAAAGTTTGGCATAGATAAAGTAGATCAGGTAAGAGATGTACTGGGTTTACAAGGTGATTCAATTGATAATATTCCTGGCATACCAGGCATTGGAGCCAAAACAGCCACCAAGTTGTTGAAAGAATATGAAACAGTAGAAAATATAGTAGCCAATGCCGATCAATTTAAAGGAAAGTTGCAGGAAAGAATAATTGAGTTTGGTCAACAAGGCATTTTATCCAAAGAATTAGCTACCATTAAAATAGATGTTCCACTCGATTTTGACCACCTTTCCTGTGAATATAAAGGATACAATTACGAGAACCTGCGAGAAATATTTGATGAATTAGAGTTTCGGTCGCTGGCACGTCGCTTGATGGGTGAAGATGGCGTGCTTCAGCCGGAAGGCAAACAATTGAATATATTCGATACTCCACCATCAGATAAAAAGGCCATAGCGCCAGAAGTTTCCAGTTTTGAAACAATAGAAACTGTTGACCATAAATATCATTTAATTAACTCACCCGAAGAACGACAAGAGATAATTAATAAAATAAAACAAGCAAAGCAATTTTGTTTCGATACTGAAACTACCAGTTTGGATTCGGTAGATGCTTCCCTGGTTGGCATGTCCATATCCATAAAACCTAAGGAAGGCTATTATTTGCCCTTCCCTATGGAGCAGGAAGAAACCACGAAAGTATTAGCCGACTTTAAACCAGTATTTGAAGATACCACTATTTTAAAAATAGGTCAAAATCTTAAATACGATGTTTGTGTACTTAACAATTATGGCATTGAGATCAAAGGAGTAATGTTTGACACCATGATTGCCCATTACTTAATTGAACCTGATTCGCGGCACAACATGACCTTATTGGCAGAAAATTATCTTAATTACAAGCCCATACCTATAGAAGACTTAATAGGGAAAAAAGGGAAAAAACAAGATAACATGAAAAATGTAGCAATAGAAAAAATAAAAGAATATGCTGCTGAGGATGCCGATGTTACCTTACAACTCAAAGAAAAACTTGAACCATTATTGCAAGAGAATAAAGTTGATATGCTTTATTACGAAATTGAAGCTCCATTAATTCCTGTTTTGGCCAACATGGAAAAAAATGGCGTTAAAATAGATGTGGATTTTTTGGGCGTACTTTCCAGGGAAATGAATGTAGCGATAGGTGAAATAGAGCAATCTATTTTTAAAATTGCCGGAGTAGAATTTAATATCGGTTCTCCTAAGCAACTGGGCGAAGTACTATTTGAAAAGATGAAGCTGCTGGAAAAACCAAAAAAAACCCGCACAGGCCAGTATGCCACAGGTGAAGAGGTATTGTCAAAATTAGCAATTGAAAATGAAGTATGCCGTAGAATTCTTGATTATAGAGAGCTTGTAAAACTGAAGTCAACTTATATAGATGCACTTCCAAATTTATTGAGTCCTATCGATAGCCGATTACACACTACTTACAATCAAGCGGTTGCTGCCACCGGACGGCTTAGTTCAAATAATCCCAACTTGCAAAATATTCCTATTCGTACTGATAAAGGAAGAGAAATAAGAAAAGCATTTATTCCCCGAAATGATGATTTCATTCTACTATCGGCTGACTATTCACAAGTAGAGTTGAGAATTATGGCTTCATTTAGTAAAGATGAAGTAATGATGGACGCGTTCAAGGCTGGTAAAGACATACACTCGGCTACTGCAGCCAAAATATTTAAAGTACCACTGGAACAGGTGGACACAGAAATGCGACGGAGAGCCAAAACGGCAAACTTTGGCATAATTTATGGGATTTCTGCCTGGGGATTATCAGAAAGACTAAGCATTCCGCGCCGTGAAGCCGCCGACATTATAAAGGCTTATTGGGAAGAATTTCCTGCCGTAAAAAAATATATGGACGATATAATAAACACTGCTCGCCAAAATGAATATGTAGAAACAATTACTGGCAGACGCAGATATCTTCGTGATATTAATTCACGTAATGCTACCATGAGGGGCTTTTCTGAAAGGAACGCGATAAATGCTCCCATTCAGGGTAGCGCTGCAGATATCATAAAAAAAGCTATGATTGAAATTCATGATTGGCTGATTAAGGAAAAAATGAAAACAAAAATGATACTGCAAGTGCACGATGAATTGGTTTTTGATGTTTACCATAAAGAGAAAGAAATTGTGGCTGAAAAAGTGACGGAGATAATGCAGAATGCTGCTAATTTGGATGTGCCGCTGATAGTAGAATCGGGTTTTGGAGAAAACTGGCTTGCCGCCCATTGATCCAAGATATAAACCTCAGCCACATAAAGAAATTTAAATGCTGAAAAAATATATATTCTTGGTTTTATTGCTGGTAATGAGCTTATCGCTTACAGCACAAAACCGCCGTTTTGAAACGGTGTATGTAGAAGGACAGGTGCTGAGCGCGGATAGTTTGCAACCTATACCACTAGCAAACATTAGCGCCCCTAAACGAAATGCTGGCACTGCAACTGATGAAGAAGGATATTTTGACATCCGGGTTTATCGCACTGACACGTTGGTTTTTCGGGCAATAGGTTATGAAAGTAAAGTTATTTCTTTTGCTGATAGTACCGGCTCTAATTTCTACCTAAAAATAAAATTGCAACCTAAAACTTATACCTTGAAACCTGTAGATATTTATGCCTATGATTTACAGGATATTTTTAATAAAGCCAGAAAAGAGGAGTTTAGCCTGGAAAGAAAAGATAACAAAGGCGAGCCACTTTTTGAAAGACAACAGGCCGAAAAAAAACCAACCATAGGAATTGGTACTAATCCCGGAATGCAGGGAGGAGCTGCATTAACCGGTGCGGTAACTGCATTTGCCAACCTTTTTAATAAAGACTTTAAACAAAGAAAAAAACTGCAGGAAATACTGGCTAAAGAACGAGAGCAAAAAAGGTGGGAAATGCATCGTAACGGCCTTATAAATAATTATAAAACAATCGTAAGCAATGTAACAGGTTTACAGGGCAAAGAACTTGATAAATTTACCAAAGAAAACATACCACCCTTTCATTTCCTCATGAACGCTTCAGAATATGAAGTAATTGTTAAAATCCATGACGACTTCAGAGCTTACCAACTGAAGTATAACTTTGAAGAAATGAGCTTAAACGATTTACTGGAAAATGCGAAATTTAAAAGAGAATAAAAAGCGGCTTTCCTGATTGATCCATATTCATCTATTCCGCTATTCTTCCTATATTTGAAGCTTTTGAAAAAAACTATGCGCCATGATTGCCGATAACTCAGGAATCATCATCTCGTTTATTTGTTATATATCAGTTATGCTGATGATAGGTTGGTTTTTTTATAAAAAAACCAGTAATCTATCTGATTATATACTAGGGGGACGGGGCCTAAACAGCTGGGTAACTTCACTAAGTGCTCAAGCATCCGACATGAGTGGATGGTTATTGTTAGGTTTGCCTGGGTATGCTTACCTATCAGGACTTAACGCGGTATGGCTGGCATCGGGTTTAGCCATAGGCACCTATTTTAACTGGCGGTTTATAGCACGTAAACTAAGAAAATATACCGAAGTAGCTGGAAACTCCATTACGTTACCCGATTATTTTCAACACAGGTTTCAAGCCAAGAGCCACAGTTTACGTATAGTTGCTGCTATTTTTATAGTTATTTTCTTTCTCATCTACACTGCATCTGGATTTGTAGCAGGGGCAAAATTATTCAATACTGTTTTTGGCATGTCATACTTAACAGCATTGAGTACTGGTGTAGCGGTTATTATCATTTATACCTTTTTAGGAGGATTTATGGCGGTAAGCTGGACAGATTTTATTCAAGGCATTATCATGTTCATTGCCATCATTAGCATTCCCATTCTAGCCATTTCAGAAAGCGGCGGAATTGATTCTTCTATAGCTGCTATCAAAAATGTCGATTCACAATTATTTAGCCTTACCATTACAGAAGAAGGCAACACCATCACAACAATAACCATTATTTCACTTATGGCTTGGGGCTTGGGGTATTTTGGTCAACCCCACATTTTGGCTCGTTTCATGGCTATCAAACATTCTGGCATGATTAAAAAATCCAGACGAATAGCCATGGTGTGGGTATTAATTAGCTTATTCTGTGCGATTTTGGTTGGCTTATTAGGTAATATTATTTTGCAAGAAAGATTAGTGGGTAACGATTCTGAAACTGTCTTTATGCTTTTGGTGGAAAGCCTAAGCAGTCCACTGCTCACTGGCATATTACTTTCAGCCATTTTAGCAGCTATCATGAGTACTGCTGATTCACAGCTTTTGGTTGCTTCTTCAGCTTTAACAGAAGATATATACCGACTATTTAAGCCCAATGCATCTCAAAAGCAACTAGTAATGATAGGCCGTCTTGCAGTAATTATCATTGCTATCATAGCTTTTTTCATTGCTTTTAATCCCGATGCCAGCGTGCTTGATTTAGTAGCCTATGCCTGGGCAGGTTTTGGCGCTGCTTTTGGTCCACTGGTGTTGCTTTCACTTTATTGGAAAAAGATGACCTTTCCTTCGGCAATCGCCGGAATAATAAGTGGAGGAATCACCGTTTTATTGTGGAAACAATTAGAAGGTGGTATTTTTGATTTGTATGAAATAGTGCCCGGATTTTTTGTATCGGTTACATTTATAGTGCTAATAAGTGTTTTTGGCAAACCGGTAAGAGCCGAGGTTATCAACGAATATGAGAGTGTTGAATCGTATGATGTTTAAATTTCCTGTTGAAAATTGAATTGCCGTATTGAGCGGTCAATTGGGTGATTTTATGATGAAGATACCTGTTCAAGAACCTGTTCGATTTGCTTCTTCATTGCTTCAAATGAAATAAAGCCATTATTTAGCACGTGATACTTTTCATTTATTTGCGCCATCACGGTAGGAAAACCTCTTACTCCCAAATTTGCAACTTTTTGAAATTCGTTGACGGCTAAATTTTTGTGATCCGGGTTACTCATTTTGCTTAAAAAATCCTGCTTATCCAAACCATATTGCCCGGCTTTTGCGGCATAGGCTTGCAAATTATCAGGAGCTACTCCTTCATAATAGATCATTTTTTGAAGTTCGCCGGCAAATAATATTTGCTCGTTTGCTTTGTTTTGCTTAAAAATACTCATGGCGATGGCTGGTGGTATTGATGTAAAAATTGCTTTACCTTTATCCAGTTCGGTAAGAAAACCATCTCCAAATTTGACGCCGCTTGTTGCTTCTACTTGCTTATATGCTTGTTTTATGTAAGGTGCTACTTCACCTATTGGCCCAATTCGTTCACCTATAACCATTCCTCCTGATAATACCTCGAACTGAAAATCATTTTTATACTCATTAAATATTTTTTCAATTACAGGGCTAAATCCATAACACCAACCGCATAACGCATCGTAGCAATAAATGATCTTTTTCATATTTATATAGTAAATCTCTAATCAAAATGATTTTTATAAAGAAAGTGTTTTTTTAATAAAAAAGATTAGTAAGCCCTTACCAGTTTTCCTTCCATAAAATTCACAAAAGCTTTATTTACCACCCTATTTCCACCAGGCGTAGGGTAGTTTCCGGTAAAATACCAGTCGCCAATATGCTTAGGACATGCACGATGCAAATTTTTTACTGTTTGATAAACAACCTCTACTTCCGGCTTAAAATTCTTTGGAGTGACAATTTCAGCAATTTTAGCTGAGATCTGGTCATCGGTAAATTGGTCATAAAGCTCCTTTACATAATTAGGCACATCTTTTTGGCCGGCAGCACCCACACATTTCACATACACTTCATCTAGTAAATATTGCTGATTGGTATCTTCAAGAAGCTTTAATAATGCTCTGAAAGCAATAAACTCTTTCATTTTAGACATGTCAATGCCGTAACAATCGGGAAACCGAATTTGCGGAGCAGATGAAACTATGACAATTTTTTTTGGCTCCAATTTTCCCAGTAAGGTAAGAATACTTCTCTCTAAAGTGGTACCTCTTACTATTGAATCATCCATTATTACAATGGTATCCTTGTTTTTATTAATCAATTCATAAGTGGCGTCATAAACGTGAGCAACCAGATCTTCACGATCACGGTCGTTGGTTATGAAGGTACGCATCTTCACATCTTTGGTCACTAGCTTTTCAATACGGGGCTTGAAGCTAAGAATGTCTTCAACTGAATCGAGAAATGGCTTAGCTTCCAATATCACTTCCTTACGACGCTGAACTAAATAATCTTCAATGCCTTCCATCATACCCAGAAAAGCAGTCTCGGCAGTATTAGGTATATAAGAAAACACGGTGTTTCTCAAGTCAAAGTTTATCGATTTTAAAATTTGAGGCAGAATAAATCTTCCTAAATTTTTACGCTCGTTGTATATTTCCGGATCAGATCCGCGCGAAAAATATATCCTTTCAAAGCTACAACTCTTCTTAGGTAGCTTATCTATAAATGGATGTTCTCCGTATTCTCCATTTTTTCTAATAATTAAGGCACTGCCGGGTTCAATTTCTTTTATCTGATTATAGTTTACATCAAATGATGTTTTAATAGCAGGCTTTTCTGAGGCTACTACTAACACTTCATCATCAGCGTAATAGTAAGCAGGGCGAATTCCCGCCGGATCACGAGCCACAAAGGCGCCTCCAAAACCGGTGAGTCCTGCCATAGCATAGCCTCCATCAAAATCCTTACAGCTACGCTTTAGAATGTACTCTAAATCCAATTCATCCTCAATAATATCAGTTATTTCTCGGTTGGAATAGGTTCCTTTATACTTATCAAAAATCTCTTGATTGGCTAAATCGAGAAAATGGCCAATTTTTTCCATCACCGTTACGGTATCTACCATTTCTTTCGGATGCTGTCCCAGCTTCACCAGCATTTTGAATAACTCATCTACATTAGTTAGATTGAAATTACCTGCCATTGCCAAATTTCTACTACGCCAATTATTGGAACGCAGCATGGGATGACAATTTTCTACGCTATTTGCTCCATGAGTACCATATCGTAAGTGACCTAACCAGACTTCTCCGGTAAATGGAAAATTCTCTTTGAGCCAATCCGGGTCATAATATTTATCCGGATAATGTTTTTGAATCTTTTTAAACTTTTTATTTATTTTTTTGAAGATGGTGGCTATAGGCTGAGGTTCTACCGATCTATATCTGCTTATGAATCTGGTGCCTGGTTTTACATTTATTTTTATATTAGCTACTCCTGCACCATCTTGCCCTCTATTGTGCTGCTTTTCCATCAGCAGGTAAAGCTTATTCATGGCGTAAGTAGGCGAGCCATATTTTTCTATATAATAAGGAAGTGGTTTTCTTAGCCTAATTAAGGCTATACCGCATTCGTGCTTGATGAAATCGCTCATTTGATGATATTAAAGTGCAAACTTAATATTATTGATCAAATCATACAACCAGTCTGCTTTAAAGAAAAATAAGAGAATTGGCAAAATGATTATAATTCCTACTATAATTTCTAACACGTTTTTTTTGTTGCTTAGTTCAAAATTCTTTTGACCTTTAAAAAACATAACATATGGAATGCGTAAGTAATAAGCAAGAGAAATTGCTGCATTAATTAATCCGATAATAAACAATGCTAATAAAAAGCCCTCTTGAGTAGCTTGATACGATTGCCATAAGGAAGTGAAGATGAAGAACTTAGCGCTAAAACCCGCCGTGGGTGGTAACCCTGCTAACGCAACCATAGTAAGCAGGATAATCACTCCCCAAAATGGATAATTAATACCCAAGCCTGCATAATCTTGTATGTTTTCTGACCCGGTTTTTTTGTATAAAAACTGAATAGCAAAAAAAGCAGCCATATTCATAAAGAGATAAATAGATAAGTAAAAGAACATGCTATACATGCCATTGCCACTAAAACTTATTAATCCGATTAATATAAATCCCGAATGAGCTATTGACGAGTAAGCCATCATACGCTTGGCGTTCGTTTGCCGCAAAGCTGCTATATTGCCAAATAAAATACTAAACAGTGCCAATAATGATAATAAGCCTGTCCAGTCATATTGTACGTCAACAAAAATATCACTTACTGCCACAAAACTACCAACAATTCGATACAAGATAATAAAAGCGGCAATTTTAGGTGCTATTGACAAAAAAGAGATTACCGGAATAGGTGCCTTTTCATAAGCATCCGGAGCCCAAAAATGGAACGGTACCAGGCTTAATTTAAACAAAAACCCCACTGCTACCATTACACCCGCCAGCAAAGCTAACGAGGGTTCTACAGCTTTTAAGTTGTAAATGAAAATAGCCGAAGTAAACTCCAATGTACCAGTAAATCCATATAGTAGCGACATGCCATACAGCATAACACCTGATGATAAAGCCCCGAAAAGAAGGTATTTTATGCCTGATTCATAGGCTGATCTTTGAAAGCGAAACACTACCAGTATAAACGAAGCAATTGAAACCAGTTCTATGGAAAGGTACACACTGAGCAAGTTAGTAGCCATGCTCATTAAAAATGTTCCCAATAGCAAGACTACAAACATTATATAATATTCAGCGTGTTTTTTACCAGGTTCTCGCGAAAATATTGACATTATAAAAGTAAAAAACAAACCTATAGTCAACATAATTTTAGCAAATACAGCCAAATTATCAAGTTGTAACATGCCTCCAAATAAAGCAGCGCTGGTTTGATCCTGCCAATGCCCAACCAGGCTTATCATCACTGGCACCAATGTTGATATTGCCAGCCATAGCAAAAGGTGTGATTTATGTTTAAAAATAAGGTCGAGAAGGATTAATGTCACGAAAAGACCGGTAAGCCATAACTCCGGCATTAGATGCGGGAGGCTTTCAGTAATTTGCGTTAGTATGTAAGCTACTTTTTCTACCAATGCTATACATTTAAAGTTGACCGTTATTTTCAAAGCCAAACTGGTTGATTATTGTAATCAAATGATTGACTGTTTCATTCATCACGTTAATTAGCAAGTGCGGGAATATACCGAAAAGAATAATAAGTACAATCAATGGCAAAAACATGATGTGTTCTCTACGATCAATATCTCGCAACACGTTTTCCCATTTCGCCTCACGTGTAAAAAATCTTCCAAAAAACATCCGTTGAAGTGCCCATAAATAATATGCAGCCGTGAGCAGTAGGCCAAAGGAAGCAACTATTGCAAATAACCTGGGCAACAACTGGTTTATACTTTGTGAATTAAATGCACCAAGAAATACCATTAATTCCGCGATAAATCCGGAAAAACCAGGAAGACCCAGGGAGGCAAAAAAGGCCACTACTACTACTGCAGTAAAATAAGGCATTTTCTTGGCTAGGCCCGAATAATTGTCTATCTGGCGATCTCGCGTACGATCATAAATAACACCGGCCACCAGAAACAACATTGAAGCAATAAGGCCGTGAGAAAACATTTGGTACACTGCACCACTTACTCCCTCGCTGGTAACTGAAGCAATGCCTAACAAAACAAAACCCATATGAGAAACAGAGGAATAAGCTATCAATTTTTTCAAATCTTTCATAGCCATGGCGTTGAATGCGCCATATATGATGCTAATAACCCCTAGTAGGCCCACCATCCAAGCAAAATAAACTCCCCCATCCGGAAAAATTGGATAAGCAATTCTTATCAGGCCATAACCGCCTACTTTT
>CAZQEZ010000113.1:0-13666 GCA_964592475.1 uncultured Roseivirgaceae bacterium | reverse complement strand
TGCTTTTGTTTTGACCCGAAATAACCAAATACCCAAATAACCAAATACCCAAATACCCAAATAATGGTCCGCTGGCGGACAGGGGGTGGTTAAAAAGCAAATATTCTTTCTAATATTTTGATGAAATTGAAATATTTTAATATTATTTCAAGTCTTCTTGTATTTACTAATAAGGATATTCCACAATAAATCATATAGAGCCGTAATTTTTGATAATGGTGAAGTGGTAGAGTTTCAATGGCAATAGCAAAATAAAATCGCTTTAAAAAACATAATACCACCTTTATAATTTACAGAGTATAAAAGCGCGAGCAGGAATTGCCGCGCTTTTTTTGTTTTCCGCCGATTGTAAACAAGAATTTATTTAATTTTGCTCCGGTTTTATAAAATCCTACATTCCAAACGTTTAAACTAAAACAGGAATTGACTGCTCAACCAATGAGAAATAAGATAAAGTTTTTAATATTGATTGCTGTGGCTTTCATTTTTATGGCAAATGAAATCTCTGCGCAGGAACCTGAAATGCTGTTAAACAAAGCTGATTCATTATTCACCCAAAAAAAATATACTGAATCATATGATTTATACCAGCAGCTTTTTACGCAAGCTGATGTTTATACGCCAGGTATGCTACTTAGAATGGCATTTATCAGGGAAGGGCTGGGTGATTATACTCAAGCTTTATTTTATTTGAATTTATATTATCGTCAAACTGCCAATAAAGCTGCTTTGCGAAAAATGGATGACTTGGCTGATGAGTATAACCTGACAGGTTACGAATTTAACGATTTGGAATATTTTTTGAGTATCTATCATCGGCATTTTGCTACTATCATTTATTTTTTGTTGACTATAGCTTTGCTATGGGTTGGTTATATGACTTATTTCAAACGAAAAAAAAATCAAAAACCAGTTGGATGGGCCGTTGGGTTTGTGGTTTTAATGCTTGGCATAATTTATTTAATCAATTTTGGCGACAGGTATCGAAAGGCCATTATAAGCACTACCAATAGCTTTTTAATGGAGGCACCCTCAGCAGGTGCCAACTTAGTAGAAGTGGTTGACGAGGGGCATCGAGTATTGGTAATAGGTGAGCATGACGTGTGGACCAAAATTAAATGGAATGATAAAACTGCCTTTATCCGAAAAAATCATTTGATGAAAATTGCTGAATAACCAGCTTTTACCACCCTACATATCGTGGCGCTGCAATATCATTCATTCTTAAGTATAAAATTGCCTGCCCTCGATGATGTGCCATGTGATTGCGAATTAGGTAAAACAAATTTTCTCTACTCATTTTTGTACGGGCAAATGTTATTTCTTCTTTCAAGGAAGTTTCATCTATTTCAGCTATTAATCTACCTACATTATGAAAAGACGTTTCTAAAGAATTGATTATATCTTCTTTCAAGCGTTCTCCTTCTGAGACATCCAGTGCCACCTTTTCACCTGTTATTTTACTGCTAAGAAAGGCTATATTATTTACCAAATGCTCCATTTGTTGATGGAAAGTCATGGCATCATCATACGGTTTATAATTGTACAATTCTACTGGCATAGCCTTGGCCACCTCCAGTGTATACTCACTTGCCCTGCTCCATACCTCAGAATATTCTTTTGTAAAATAAGACTGGCCATTAGCTGCACTGGCAAAAAAAATCAGAACAATTAACAATATATTCTTCATGGCTATTTTTTTATTTGGAATGAAAATTTACATTAACTTCTCAATGAACTTATGTAATAAAGTAAAATAATCTCTATATTCAGTAAGAGGCAAAGTAGCTGCTTTATCATCTACATCGTGGTATGCGGTAATACCACCCAAAGTATATATGTAAAAGCATGGAACACCTGCCATATAAAAAAAACAATGGTCGCTATTGCAAGCCTCTCCTCGTTTTTTTACTTGAGTCAGCAGCGTGTATTGCCGATTCAAATTTTCTAATTGATAAAAATACTCGGGAAATTTAGTAGCATTTACTACCGTAATGCCATCGTCGCCCGTACCGGCCAAGTCAAGATTGATCAAAAATTTAATTTTAGTTAATAAAAAAGGAGGGTTATTTACGAAATATCGACTTCCGATTAAACCTGATTCTTCAGCTCCGAAGGCAATAAAAGCCATGGAATAATGAGGTTTTTTATCGTTTTTAGCATAATGCCTGGCCAAATTTAAAAGCATTGCCACACCGCTGGCATTATCATTGGCTCCCGGAAAATAAGTGGCTGAACCCATTCTTCCCAAATGATCATAATGCGCGGTAAGTACAATCAGAGTATCCTTTTGCTGCCCTTCCAGCAATCCAATTACATTTTGAGTAGAATATTGCTCATAATATTTGTTTTCAATATCAATTTCCACCTTTTGAACCATTTGCTCCAACGCCGATTTTTTTATTTGAATGATAGGCACATTGCTAGTATAGCCGGCCAAAGACCAGGTTAATTTTTCACTGGTAATCCAAATAATAGGATGATCTTTTAAAGTATTGGCTGCTTGGTTGATATTCTCTATCACCTGTTTTTTGTTAGACAATTGCTCTACACCGCTCAGGTCAGCTACCAAAGCTGCTTTTTCAAACTCCCGTGCACGATACAGCAGCTTGCGAGAATCCATTAACTGTTCCTGATTTAGATAAACTACTTCGCCTTTGAAATCATATGCCGGTGAAGCCGGTAATGCGAGATAATCTTCACCAGGAACTAATAATTTGCCATTAATCGATACTTCCATTTTGCCGGGAAAGGTATTGATAGGGAATTTAAATTTTTGAAAATAATTGCGATAGTAGCTTTCGAGACCCATTTGATTGAATTGATGAGCAATGTATTTCGCCGCAATTTGTTCACCATCGTTTACATATCCTCTTCCATGCATTCCTGCTGCTGCCAATGTATCTATTACTTTTCTGGCAAAAGCCTCATCCTGGGCCCAGCTTATACTCACCGAAAAAACAAGAAGTGATAAAACTGAAATTTTTCTTAGTATTCTACTATACATTATCAAAAAATTTTATTCTATTTGGGTAGACATCAGAGATGATGCCAAATGCAATAATTATTACACATAAACCTGCAAGATATGAAAAATTACCTTTTATTGTTTTTGTTTACCTATACGATTTTTGGCTGTGAGCAACAAAAAAGTGATCAGATTGAACCAAAATTTGACAGCTTTAAAATAAAACGAGGCACCAACTTATCTCATTGGTTGTCGCAAAGTAGCAGAAGAGGTGCAGAGCGTGAAGCCTACATTACTCTTGATGATATTGATTACATTCGTTCATTAGGTTTTGATCATTTACGCATACACACTTTTGATGAGTTAAAAATTCCTGAAAAAGACACTAATATCGTACTAAGTTACCATTTTTACGAGCCATTTTTGCTCACCCATTACCAGGCCAGCTGGACCTATTTGAAAAATTACAAGGGGCCTGTCCAATACCCTGGCGAACTAATTCCAGCTAATGCATGGAATGATATTTCAACTGACTACCAGCAAAGACTAGAAAACCTGAAAGATAAGAGCTATAACAAAGAAACCCTGAAAAAAATGATGGCCAAACCTTTTAATAAAGCAGAAAAAACAGGCTTAATATTATTTTGCGGTGAATTTGGGGTTATTGCTAATGCGCCACGCGAAGATATGCTCAACTGGTATCGGGATATAATTGACGTTTTTGAAGAAAACAATGTTGCTTATTCCAACTGGGATTACAAAAGTGGTAGCTTTGGTTTAGTAAATGAGCAAGGTGAACCTGATCTGGAATTAATCGATATTGTAGTAGGTAATTAGAATCTGCCTGAGAAGGATAATTAATCATGAAAACAACACGGCCTACTTTATTGCTAGACGAACTAAAATGCAAAAGCAATATTGCTATGATGGCTGAAAAAGCACTTAAAAATAATATTGTGCTAAGGCCGCACTTTAAAACGCATGTTTCGCACAAGATAGGTGAATGGTTTCGTGAAGCCGGAATACAAAGTATTACGGTATCTTCTTTTCACATGGCCGAATACTTTGCCCGGGTAGGCTGGCGGGATATTACGGTGGCTTTCCCTGTAAATATTCATGAAATAGCTATTATCAATAGCTTAGCTGGCAATATCCAGTTGAATATTTTGTTGGAATCAGTAGAGAGCGTTCAGTTTTTGAATCAACATTTACAATATCCGGTAGGCATGTTCATTGCTATTGATGTAGATTATTATCGTACCGGTATTCACTGGAGGAATATTGACGAAATAAAAAAGGTAATAGAACAACGGAATGACAAAAATCTTAAAATCAAAGGCCTGCTTACTCATGCCGGGCAAAGCTATTCGGCTAGAGGCGCAGCTGAAATATTGACTATTCATAAAAAAAGCCTGGAGAAAATGCGATTTGTCAAAAACAACTTAAACTCGCAATATCCTGAATTAATAATAAGTATTGGCGATACTCCTACTTGTAGCGTTGCGCAAGAGTTTGACGAAGTGAATGAGATAAGACCCGGAAATTTTGTGTTTTATGACCTGATGCAGCAGCAAATAGGTGCCTGTAATTATGATCAAATAGCGCTGGCCATGGCATGCCCGGTAGTGTCAAAACATCCTCAGCGCGAAGAAATAGTGATATATGGTGGTGGAGTGCATTTCTCTAAAGACCTGATCCAACATGAGTCTTATGGTATAGTATATGGATTAGCAGCCAATACCCTGGCTTCGGGTTGGGGCAATCCTATACCAAATGTCTACATTACTAGATTATCTCAAGAGCATGGCATAATAAAAGCACCGACAAACTATATTAATCATATTAAAATTGGTGATATTATTACAATCTTACCTGTACATAGCTGTATGACTGCTGATATGTTCCAAACTTATCAAACAACCTCCGGAAATTTAATTCCCAGAATGGAGAAATATTAAAATCTTTATTTTATCCAATTTTTTAATAACTTATTCCTATTTTAATTTGTGATTTTTTTCTTTATTAATCACATTTCCTACATCTGTAATCAATCATTTAATTCGCGTTAATTTATTATCTCTCAAGTATTTAATTTCAAACTTTTAAAAATAAAATATGGTAGTACTAACTTAAATTTTATGAAAAAAATTGACAAAAATTACGGTGGATATTTTCTACTTGGATGGATGTTTCTTTTAACTTCTTGTATAAATTCGGATGAATTTGACCCTAATAGAATAGCAGAAGTTAGCTGGAATCCAGCATACTCAGTTCCGGTATTGTATGGATCACTCAGCATCAAAGACATACTTAATGATAGAGACTCAGCTGCACTGTCAGTGTATCCCGACGGACTTTATTTTTTGGATTATGAAGACAAACTCGAATCAAGAGACATTACAAGTTTGATTGAAGTTCCTATCTTTAGTTTAAATAGATCCTATACTAAAACAAGCCCTGTATCGGTGGCGGCAAATGATGTAGAGGTTTTGTATGAAAGAACTGAAGAATTGACACTCAATATGTCTCCTGAAGAATTTACCGAAATGGTAGCTTCCGCTGGAGATCTACTTTACAGTGCTTCTACTAATATCCAAGCAGAAATAAAGATGACTTTCAGCTCACCTGCAATCGAATTGAATGGCGACTCTCTGGTTTTTACCCTTGATTTTGAAGGTAATAATGTTATTCAATTTAGCAATGGTATTAAAAACCTGGCCGGTTATCAATTCGACTTCGCTACTTTAAGTCCGGCTTATAATAAATTGCCGATAAATGTAAAGGTTGAAGTATTTGGAGGCAACTCAGGAGTGTTGATACCAATAACTCATTATGTAGATTTCAACTTATCATTTGAAAATATTGACTATACTTTAATTGGGGGCTATTTCGGACAACAAAGCGTATCTATCCCTTCTGATGAAATTGATATAAGCAGACTTGGTCAAACCTTAGAAGGAGCTGATATTTCATTTGAAAGTTTTAATTTAAGATTCGAAATTAAAAATGAATATGGCATCCCAGTGCGAGTAACACTGAATCAATTTGAAGCGCGAAAAGAACCCGGTGAAAGTTTAGCTATTAATACTTCGCCACCCAGTCCATTTGTGGTAGACGCTGCCGACCTTATAGGTGCGGCAATAACTACTATTGACGTGACTAACGGATCCGCTATCTTTAATTTTACACCCGAAAAGCTATTTTATGATGCATCAGTGCTAATCAATCCTGCAGGGCGTTCTGAGAATTTTGTAACGGATACCAGTAAATTGGACTTGAATTTAATTACTGAAATACCCATGTGGGGCAGCGCCAGCAATATCACATTAGAAGATACTGTGGAGTTTAGCCTTGGAGATGTAGAGCAAGTAGACGTACAGAAAGCTTTATTAAAAATAAAAATAGTTAATCAATTCCCGATTGATGCCAATGTACAAATGTTCTTTACTGATGAAAATTTCAATGTAACAGATTCATTATTCGTAGGTGACCAGAAAAATTTAATTCGCTCAGCCGAAATAGATGCCAATGGTGAATTAGTAGCTGGCGGTGAAGGAATATATGATGATATAATTGAAATGGACAAAACTAGGTTTGAGAATCTGCTCAAAACTAAAAATATAATTATTATTGCCCGATTGCAAACTACCAGAGATGCCGATAATGGCACACCTCCTCATGTAAAAATTAAAGAAAGTTATAAGCTTGATGTTGACATGGGCGTACAAACAGAGTTTGACCTTACTTTAAACCTTAACTAATGATGAAAAGAATAATAACAACCATTTTATTACTGTTACCAATGATAGGATTGGCTCAGCATGAAAGCACTTTGCATTTTATGCAAAGTATAAGCCAATCGCGCTACAACAATCCGGCCATGACACCTCGGTACAAAGCTACTGTAGGGCTTCCGGGGCTTTCATCCATCTATTTCCAATATGGCAACAGCGGCTTTGCTTATAAGCACCTGATCTCGCAACAGGAAGAAGGTGATTCCTTACAGTTTACGCTCAATGAGTTTTATAATAAGCTTGGTGCAAGGAATTATGTGAATTTCAATTTCAATGTAGATTTATTTCACCTGGCTTTTAAAGTAAATCCCAGGGTTCATTTTATGTTTAATATTACTCCAAAGTCTTACAACAGGGTTATGTATCCCAGAGACATTGTAGGTTTAGTAGTAGAAGGAAACCAACTTGGCGAAACAATGACTCTTTCCCCTGAAGCCGAATCGATCCAATACTTAGAGTATGGCGTTGGCGGTTCTTACAAAATAGACAGGTTTTGGACCGTGGGTGCTCGCTTTAAATATTTAAAAGGTATAGCCAATGTTTCTTCAGAAAACACGCGAATCGACCTTACTACCACCCAGGATTACCATATTAATGTAGTTGGCGAAGGTCTTTTTCGTACTTCTGGCATAAGTCAATTCATCAATAATGAAATAGATATTCAAGGATATTCAGATGTAATGGCTTTAATGGGCAATACTGGTTTTGCGCTCGATTTAGGAGCTACTTATAAGCCCATGGACAAGTTGACCGTAGGCTTAAGCCTGGTAGACATAGGCAGTATTCGCTGGACAAAAAATCTTACCAATTACGTAATGGATAGTGATTCTGCTAATTTTACTTTTAGAGGTTTTAATATTGGAAATTTACTTAATGGACAATCGGAAGGATTTAGTGAAACCATAGACTCATTGAGCAATAATATTGAACCTTACGAAGTAGATGGCGAGGCTTACAGCACCTTTTTACCTGGTCGTATGTATTTGAGCGGAAGTTATTTGCTAGCTCGTAATATAACTGCCAATCTTTTATTGATGGGAGAACTTTACAATGGTCGGTTCAATTCAGGTATTTCTGCCAACATTCACAAAGAATTCGGTAGGCGAATGAGTATGTCGGTTAGCTACACTGCCAACAATCGATCATTTAATAATCTGGGAATGGGTCTTTCATTCAATTTACAGCCTATCCAACTTTATTTTGTAAGTGACAATCTGTTGAGCGCTCCATTTGCATTAATTACTTCGGGTGAAGTAAATCCTTATCTGAGGAGTACGCAAAATCTTAATTTACGTTTTGGCCTTAACCTGGTTTTTGGCTGGGACAAAGAAGAGGAAGGCATTTCTACACCACCTAATTTTTAAATAAAGAATAAAACCATTAAATGATGAAAAGAATAATATTGCTATTAACTATAATAATTGGTTCTTTCGCAGCAAAGGCTCAGCAAAGCTCCTTTTTACCACAAAATTTGGGAGAAGCTGTAAACTCTTACTATAGCGAAATAAATCCAATTATGTCTCCCGATGGCACCACGCTTTATTTTGTAAGGTTAAATCATCCTGAAAACAAATATGGTGCAGAAAACAGCCAGGACATTTGGTTCACTACCATGAATGAAGATGGCTCCTGGAATGAAGCTGAAAGATTACCGGATAATGTAAATATAGGTCGTTACAATTCAATTTTATCCTTAAGTGAAGACGGCAAAACTGCTATGATCAATGGCATTTACGATAAAAACGGCACCATTTGGAAAAAACGTGGTCTTTCGTTGATAAGAAAAAACAATGACCTATGGACAACGCCGGAACCGCTGGAAATTATGGGTTTTTCAAAAATGAACAGTGGCTCCATTACTAATGCCTATCTAAGCCTTGATGAAAGGATTTTGGTTTTATGTTTTAGTAAAAGCATAAATTCTAAAAAGCAAGACATTTATTTTAGTTTTCGGAAAGGTGATACCTATACAAGGCCTAAAAAAATTAAAGCTTTAAGCTCCAGGGCTGTAGAAACTGCTCCGTTTTTGAATGCGGAAAACAATGTAATCTATTTTGCCAGCAACCGTAGAAGCAAATACAACTATGACATTTACCGTAGTGAAATGATGGCCGGCGATTGGAATCGATGGACTACGCCAGTGTTGCTCAACGATACTATCAATACATTTAAATATGAATCGTATTATAAAACCAATTTATCCGGAAGTACTGCTTTTTATTCTTCCAGCAACGAATCTTTGGGCAATTCGGATTTATTTAAAATTAAGTTGTTCGAAGAAAAACCATTTGTGGTGGTGCGCGGTAAAGTACTAAATTATAAAACTAAAGAGGTTCTTGAAAAAGGTCAGGATTTTGCTATTTTGGCTAATGGTACTCCAATCGATTCATTGGTAATTGACCATGAAACATCAACTTTTACTGCCACAATGCCGCTAGGCAATAGCTATTCGCTTACTGCTAATGTAGATAGATTCAAACCAAGAAATAAAATAATCGATGTTTCGGAAATTGAAGAATACACTGAAATGTATGCCGATCTTTACGTGGCTCCCTTCGATTATGTACTGGTAAAAGGTAACTTAAGAGTAAAAAGCACCAATGCGCTTATACCTACTACCAGCAATCCTCGATTGATCATTAATGGAGAAGTGCCTGATTCACTTTATGTAGATTACGATGCCGGTATTTACGAGGTGAAATTGCCTTATGGTCATACCTATACAATGGTAGTAAACACCAATGAATTTGATCCTATACCCGATATTTTGAACCTTGAGAACGTTGATGAATACAAAGAAATAAATCGCGATCTTTTTGTAGATAAAGAAAAAACAGCGATAGTTACTGGCCGCATTTATGATAAAAATACCGGAGACCCCTTCCCGTCGGATGTACCTCTTACTATCAAATTAAATGATGCCAATGCTACTAAAGTTACCATTGATTCTTCTTCGCGAGAATACTCGGTAGAAGTTTCATTAGGAGCAATACATACGCTAAGCGCCGATGCAGAAGATTACTATTCAGTTACTGAAGTAATTAATCTTGCTGGTGAAACAGAGAAAATAAAAGTATTGAAAGACTTGTATCTGGTACCGCTAGAAATTGGTCAATCAGTTAGATTAAACAATATTTTCTTCGAGACTGCAAAGGCTACCTTAAAAGAGGAGTCTTACCCTGAATTACAGCGAGTAGTTAAGTTTCTAGAAGATAATCCTAAAATAAGGATTGAAATAGGCGGGCATACTGATAACGTGGGTAAAAAAGCCTATAACTTGAAGCTTTCTGAAGAAAGAGCAGAATCAGTAGCACAATATTTATTGCTTCATGGCATACCGGAAGCAGCTATTACATTTAAAGGTTATGGCATGTCTATGCCGATTGCCGACAATGATACTGAAACTGGTCGCCAGATAAATCGCCGGGTTGAATTTACCATAATTGGCAAATAGGGCACCAGGCGCTGCACCAGTTTCTTATTTAGGGGCTTCTGGTTATCAGAAGCCCTTTTTTTTGATCCCTAAACATCAACCTGGGCTATATGTTAAGTTTATAGTTTTGCACCAAATTGAGCATTTTTTAAACGTAACTATTCACATCATTCTATGGATTTTTGGAAAATACGCTATGACCAATACGAACCCGGAGAAGAACCCAAACAAGAAGCACTTTGTACCCTGGGCAATGGCTACTTTGCTACAAGAGGAGCAGCTGAAGAATCAAAAGACGACGGCACTCATTATCCCGGCACTTATCTTGCCGGAGGCTATAACAGATTAGAGTCAGAAGTTGAAGGTAAATTAATAACCAATGAAGATTTTGTAAATTGGCCTAACTGGCTAATGCTTACTTTTAAACCTGAAGGTGGAGACTGGCTAAACCTTGACAGCTTTAGTATTATCAATTATGAAAAAGCGCTGGATCTGGAAAATGGGCTGCTAATCAGAAATATTTTATTTAAAGATAAAGAAGGAAGAGAGACTGAACTGATAAGTACCCGATTTGTTCATATGAATTCTCAGCACTTGGCCGGTATTCATTGGAAATTAAAGCCCGTAAATTGGTCTGGAAAAATTGAAATTAAAAGCGCATTGGATGGCAAAGTCATTAACAACAATGTAGCAAGGTATCGCCAACTTAATCAAAAACACCTTGAATTTGAAAAAACCGGGCAGTTTGGTGAAGATGGTGTCTTCCTTCAGGTAAAAACATTACAATCAAAAATACAGATGACCCAGGCTATGAATACCCGGGTTTACAATGAAGCCAATCGCATGGCAACTAACCGGACTACCAATCAAGAAGATGGTTACGTGGAGCAAGTATTACGTGTAGAGGTAGTGCAAAATAAGACAATAGAAATAGAAAAAATAGTTTCCATTTATACATCTCGTGATAATGCTATAACTGCACCTGCAGAAGATGCCATCAATGCAATCAGGCGTACACCACGAATTAAAAAATTACTAGAAGACCATGTAGATGGTTGGCAAAGGATATGGAATAGAACCGACATAAAAATAAGAAGCGAGCAAGCTGAGGATCAATTGGTGCTGCGATTACATATATTTCATCTAATGCAGGTAGCTTCCAAAAATGCTATTGAACGTGATATAGGTATTCCAAGCAGGGGTTTGCATGGAGAAGCATACCGCGGCCATATTTTATGGGATGAATTATTTATATTCCCTTTCATCAACTTTAGTATTCCCGAAATAACCAGAGAACTGTTGATGTACCGATACCGTAGATTACCTGCTGCTGAATACGCTGCTGAAAAAGCTGGATATCGAGGGGCCATGTTTCCCTGGCAGAGCGGAAGTAACGGACGAGAAGAAAGCCAGGAAATACACCTAAACCCCAAAAGCGGAAAATGGATTCCTGACAATACCTACTTACAACGGCATGTTAATGCTGCCATAGCTTACAATATTTGGCAATATTTTGAGGTAAATCAAGACATGAGCTATTTGTCATTTTATGGAGCTGAATTGTTTTTGCAAATTGCCAAATTTTGGGCTTCAAAAGTTTCCTTTTGTAAAGAGAAAGGTCGCTATCAAATACTCAATGTAGTAGGTCCGGATGAATATCACACTCATTATCCTGACTCAGACGAACCAGGCATTAATAACAATGCTTACACCAATGTAATGGCCGTTTGGGTACTAGCGCGAGCTTTTAAAGTACTTGAGCTACTCAGTGACACCCGTAAAAAGGAAATGCTGAAAAGACTTAAAATAGACTTAGAGGAAATGGAGCGTTGGGAAAAAATAACGAGACAAATGTATGTTCCATTTATCAAAGATGGTATAATCGAGCAATTTGAGGGATTTACAAACTTGCAGGATTTAGATTGGCAGAGATATCATGAAAAATATGGTGAGGTTCTACGCTTAGATAGAATTTTGGAAAGTGAAAATGACGACGTGAATAATTATAAGGCTGCCAAGCAAGCAGATGTATTAATGTTATTCTACTTGCTATCTATTGAAGAATTGGAAAGTATATTTTCAAAATTAGGTTATGAGTTTAACCAAGATGCGCTGAATAAAAATATTGATTATTATGATAAGGTAACTTCTCATGGTTCTACCTTGAGTAAGCTAGTGCACTCTTGGGTAATGGCAAAGTCGGATAGAAGTAAATCATGGCATAACTTCAGGAAAGCTCTAATGAGCGACTTTAAAGATATACAAGGAGGTACTACTAGCGAAGGAATTCACTTGGGTGCTATGGCTGGTACTATAGATTTAATGCAAAGATGCTATTTGGGCTTAGAAATTAGAGATGAAAAGCTAATTTTTAATCCTGTACTACCAAAAGAAATAAGCTACATGAACATGCGCATTCGTTATAGAAATCATTGGCTGAAAATACAAGTTGATAATAAAAATTTAAAAATTACCAGCGAAGGGGGTTGGAATGAAGAAATCGCTATATATTTAAATGGCAACAAAAACATAATGGCCGAAGATGAAGAGTTAACATTGGCATTAAAAAATAGAAACTAGGTAAGGCTACCATGCTTTAAGGTTTTCCTTAATGTCTTTATGTATCTTTCTTTTGATTTTAAATCCAACAACTCATCGCCCAAACCTTTTTCATGGTAGGTATTAGCAATCCACTTGGAGAAATCATTGCGTTTAGCGTGAAACATAAAATCATCCATTGGTATTTGATCTTCTACTAAAGTCTGGTATAAATCAATTACTGAATTTATTATAGCTCCGTTTCTCAATTTAAATTCTTGTCCTTCTATTCTTTGATATAGGTCCATGCTATTTTTTTCTAGTAAATAAATTTCCAAAATATTTGATCACTAAACCAAACTTTTGGGCGCCTAATGTTCTCTGGTTACCTAACGTGATTACCCTCTTATTGTTGACATATACTGATGCAATCAAATGCATGTGGTGTAAAAGTTTATTTATTTTATCTATATTAAAACGAGAACGAAAATTGGAAGTAGATACCAGGTTCCAATCAGGCAAGTGGACCGCGATGTGATTATCTGCTTCATTTTCCACTTTGATTTTGCAATCATCATTTAAGCTGATGGATATATCGGTATTTACTTCCATATTTTTCATACAATTCTATTTTATTGTTTATTTAAATTGTGAGTTTTCACTTTCAATGTACCGTTCATTTTCCATTTGGCAGCTTCATTATCATTAGTGCCGCTTGGTACATGTAATTCAAAATCATCAAACTCGTAAGAAATTTCCGCATCTCTGCCGGTTAGCTTATCATACAATCCGATTGCCAAATCTGGCCAGTTTTTAGTTTCTTGTGACATAATAAAAAATATTTTAAGATTAAATTATTTAAAAAACAACTTTACTACAGGTTGTTATTCAAGATTGTTCAGAAAAAATAAATTCTCTGTGAAAAACTTCTGT
>CAZQEZ010000112.1:0-13667 GCA_964592475.1 uncultured Roseivirgaceae bacterium | reverse complement strand
TCTCGAGAGGGGATTTAATGGTTTTTTATTTCAATTTTTAAAAAGCGAAACTTCAGTTAAATATTAATCCTTAACAGAATATGAACGCTATAATTTTTATTATATTTATGATGCAAATGGGTCTTAATCAGGATTTAAATAAAATGGTGTAAATAAAATTTGAAGGTAAATATATTACTGGCCGTGGCCCATGCCAAGTTATGCCTGATGGAACCAGAAGATGGCCAAGAACCACTGGCTTTAATGAAATAAAGCTAATTGATAGCGATTTAAAAATTCAGTACATAGAAATCAGCTATCAATTTAAGGATATGGAAATAATAAATTTAGAACTGAGTCAGGTTTACACGGTCACCATTAATCTTACCAAACAAAGACTTCAGGAATTAAAGTTAGATAAAGAAGGTACTCGCATGACCTATAAAAACCCCATAAGACCGGATGAAATTATTGAAATTGAAAAGAAAAAGTAACACTTTCAAATGTTTACTTTCATCGAAGAGCAGCAAAAAAATAAATGGTCATTGACAATTACTGGACAAGTCAGCCAGAAGATACGATCGAATTCATGAACCAATTGGAAAAACCCTGATCGCTTTTAAGCTTATTCTAATATCCAATTGATTTCATTTACTAACAAAGTATCACCTTGATTTAAATATTGATAAATAATAGGATTGATTTCATTAATGATTTCCGCTGATAATATGGAACCGTCAAAAGGAAAAGATGAGGAATTGAAATGATAAAAAAACAATTTCGGCAGAATTATCTTATCTGCAACTGGTTTAAGGACGTATTCAAAAGTGTAAGTAAGCTTTTCTCCAAATCCTGAATATAAAGGAATATTTTCTTTATCTAATATATTTAATGAATACTTCCCTATATTATTTCTAAAATCATTCTCCTGGTAAGTGCCTGAAGTAATAAATTGTAATGTATCACTCTGCAACTTAATAATTTTATTTGTCATTTTAACCTTAAAAGTGTCCAGATTATCATTCCGGTTTAATACTGCCACTTGATCTACAAAATAAATTGAAAAATCAAAATCGAAAGTCGTAGTGCTTTCAGGGAAATCTTTTAGTAAGGGATTTAAAGTTTCAACTCTTTCAAATATTGAGGCAATAGTATTTTGATCAATTATTTCTCCATCAGCTGTAAATACACGATGGGTTAAGATTTCCTGCTTGGTTAAAGTATAAGAATAATTGCTTTTGATTTCAAATTCACTGTCAGCGCTACAGCCCCAAAGGCTAGGCAAAGTCACAAACAACCAGATGTATTTTTTCATAGTGTCTTAGTTTTAGCCTTATACTGTACCGCATGAAGTAGCTCTCCCAATTCATCTTTTTATTCTTCTTTACTCTTTATAGCGGAGAATTGTACTTCAAAGTACTTTTCCTCACTTGGTGCATCCAAAATTTCAACTATAGCCTTTTTTTCATTTAAACCTGTAATTATAGCTTCACGCCATTTCATATAGGTAAATGCTAAAACAGTATCGCCAATATTATACCTCACTTCTAACATTGGGTCATCTTGGCTATGATAAATCTCCTGATAAGTGGTTTTAATTTTGACTGAATTAGAGGGTACTCCCAGAACAATATCATTTCTACCGTCCAGTTTGAGTATATTATATTTATAAGGTACATTATTCCTCATTTTGAAAACCTGATCACCTACTTCAAAAATCCGGGTTGGATTAGAATATACTTTCATTTGTTCGAATAGTTGTTGTAAATCAGACTCACTTTGTTCGTTTACGTCCCCAATAATATCTGCTGATAAGGTAATTGTAGTTTTATGGTAAATAAATAAATAAAGATCGCGAATATCAACCGAAATATTGGCGTATGCCTGCCCTTGATTCAATGGATAATTCTGATAAAGATTTTTTTTAGCTTCCAAAACCAAAGCTTGTTTACTTAATCCACCAATTCCTAAAAACCTGACTGAGTTGGCTTCAGCAGTTGCCAATTCTTTCAATTCTAAATTGTTTTGAGTGTATTCAGGATTGGCAGTCATCATACCTGAGTGGAAAGCACAGCCGGATAAAAAGATAAGAACAAAAAAATAGGAGTGGGTTTTCATATGAATTATAACTTTTTCATGACTTAACTTACTTGTCAAATTTATAAAATATTTATTTATTTTACTCTAATTATTACAAAAATAATTTTATTTATAACTCAGCAGTGTTAAGCGACACCTATTAGATTTATCGAATCTAAAGCCTGCCTCTTTAGGTAAACCTTTACTGCCTGAAACTCCGAAAAAAAAGCAGCGTTTTCAAACCAATGTCATTGTAAGATTCTGTATTTTGTTAGCAGATTTCTAGAATCCAATGCTTCGCCAAGGACTCATGGAAACGTGTCCGATTTTTGGCGGAAGACGTTTTTTTTATAGGCTGCATACTACCTGAAGTTCCTTTCAACTTCTTCCACCTTCAAGCTTTGTTTTTGTACCAGTTCACCGATTCACCAAATCACCAAATCACCAATTCACCAATTCACCAATATTTTTTAAACTGAAACCTCAGGTATTTAATATGTTCATCTTCGGATAAAAACTTTTTCTCATAGCGGGTGGTAATGCCGTGATGATCATTTTTATATTCCGATGCATATAAGTCGTAGGTGAATTTTAAATTAAAAACATCATCACGCTGATGAAGTGTTTCCAAGGTATAATCAAAAAAAAGCTGACTATCAGTCTTGAGATGAAAAACACCTAGTTCAGTCATTATTTTTTTATACTCCTCCAGCCTATTTGGATGAGTAAGCCTGCGTCGTACGTCACTTTCGCGAGGACGAGGGTCAGGAAATGTAAGCCATATCTCATCAATTTCACCGGGATTGAAAAAGCGGTCAATCATTTGGATTTGTGTACGTAAAAATGCAACGTTGCCCAGATCTTCCTGCTGAGCCATCTGGCTTCCTTTCCAAATACGTGCTCCTTTGATATCTACTCCAATAAAATTTTTATCAGCAAATTCTCTTGCCAGTCCAACAGTATATTCGCCATAGCCACAAGCTAATTCCACTACCAGTGGATTGCTATTTTTAAAATAATCCTTTCTCCAATGCCCTTTAATTACCTCATATCCGGGCTTACCTGGTTCCAAAACATTGTGGCTTTGCCGGTTTTCTTCAAAGCGCTGTAATTTATTTCTACTCATTTTACAAATCTACAATTTCAGCTACCACGAATGAACTGCCGCCAATGAAAATCACATCTTCTGCTTTAGCGGCTTGTTTCGCTGTGGCAATTGCCTCATTTACATTTTTAATGACCTGCGACTTCAATTGAAAAGCTTGTGCCATTTTCTGCATATCCTCTGCCGGTTTGGCTCGCGGCAGATCCGGCTGGCAAAAATAATAATTTGCATCTTTGGGCAAAAATTTAAAAATAGCTTCAATGTTTTTGTCTTTTACCATACCCATTACCATATGCAATTGCTGAGGATATAATTGTTTTAATTGTTTGGTCACGATCTCTAAACCTTCGGCATTATGTGCCACATCACAAATAGTCAATGGCTTTTCTGATAAAACCTGCCACCTGCCTTTCAATCCGGTTAATTGAGTTACATTAGCAAATGCGGTTGAGATATCTTCGTCTTCTATTTTAATATTAAGTATTCGTAGCTGATCAACAGCTGCCAGTACTCCGGCAATATTCTGCAACTGATAATTACCAGCTAAAGCTGATTTCAATTGAGCAAAAATAACTTTCTCATGTTTCTTTACCTGGTAAACTGCTCCGGACAAATCAGTTTGAAAATGTTTTACTTCAAATAATTTTGAAGCAAAAATAATTGAAGAATTCAGGTAATTGGCTTTGTTTTCAAAAACTTGCCAGACATCAGCTTGCCACTCACTAATCACAACTGGCCGGTCTTTTTTTATTATACCTGCTTTTTCGCTGGCAATTTGAGGCAAAGTATCACCCAATATTTCCATGTGATCATAGCCAATATTTGTGATTAAAGAAAGTACAGGGTCGACCACGTTGGTTGAATCGAGCCTCCCTCCCAGCCCAACTTCGATTACGGCAATGTCTACAGCTTCCCTGGCAAAGTAATCAAAAGCCATGGCTACAGTTATTTCAAAAAAAGAAGGTTGTATGATTTCTATATTATGTTTAATCTGTTTCACAAAATTCACCACAAAATCCCGATCAATTTCTCTCCCATTTACTTTGATCCTTTCGGTAAAATTTTTTAAGTGTGGTGAAGTATAAAGCCCGGTTTTGTATCCCGCTTGTTGCAAAATAGCAGCCAAAAAATGAGAGGTACTGCCTTTACCATTGGTGCCAGCAATATGAATTGATTTGAATTTATCCTGAGGGTTTCCCAGCGCCTGACAAAGCTTTAAAGTATTGGTAAGATCTTTTTTAAATGCTACGTTACCTATCCGCTGATACATAGGCAGTGCATTGTACAAGAAATCCAGCGTTTCCTGATAAGTCATAAATTTTAATAAAATATGTTATTAGCGTGCACGAAGCACAAAGGTAATGGTTCCTGTAGAAAAAGGAGGTACGGAAGCATTGTCAGTTTTACTAAAAGTAATTTTTCTCACGGCATCTAAATAAATACGTTCAATTGCCGGACTTACAGTAGTTTCTACTGTTTTTACACTTACAACGTATCCTTGGTCATCAATTTTTATTTGAAAAACTATTCTGCCGGTTTCACTACTGGTATCTTGCGGACGTGGAACTTGATCCCATGACCATCCTGCCATATTCAATGAGGCTCCTCCTCCACCTCCCTGAGCACCATATAGCGCTTGCGCATCCACTGAACCTTCTCTGCTTCCCTGGTCGCCGGTGGCGTTTTGCTGGTCGCCCTGGCTTTGGCTCCCACCATACAAAGCCCTTGAGTCTGTATTAGGTTTAGAAGACGTTGCTTTAGGTTTTTCGGTTGGTTTAGTCACTTCCTTTGGCTTACTTTCTGCAGGCTTTTCTTTTACCAAACCTTCATCGGGCTGAGTCACCGATTCTTGCGGTGTTGATTCAGTTACTTGTTCTTCTACTTCAGGGTTATCTTCTATTGGCTGTGGTTGTGATTGATTTTCCTGAGGCTGTTCTTCAGGTATTGGGCTTGGTTGTGTAGTAGGCTGAACATCTCCACTTCCCATTTGCTCCAGGCCAAAATTTAACTCAATTCCATAGGTAGGCTTAGGAGGGTTTGGTGCTCGCCACGCCATAATAAAGAAAAATAAAATCAACAGAGCCATGTGAACTCCAGCTGAGATCATTAAAGCTCTATGGTTATAATCTTTCTTCTCTCTCATTTATCAAATTACTTATTCCGCTAATGTTGCAATCGAAACTTTTGCATTCATTGATTTTGCTATGCCAGCTATCCTTACCAAATGTTCTGTGGGCACTGATTTGTCAATATTTAAAACTACTACGCCTTCATTACCCTCAAATACCTTACGCAAATCGCTTTCTATTCTTTTTTCAGAGGTTAACTTGCCATTTACATAAAAGTTCAGATCTTCAGTTACTGTTACTCTTACCTGTTCCAAGGTTTTGCTAGATGCTTTGCTACTGGGTAAATTAACCGTGAGGCCTGATGGTACAAAGGATGAGGTAAGCAGAAAGAAAATCAACAACAGAAATACAACATCCGTCATTGATGACATACTAAATGCAGCTTCAATTTTATGTTTCGACTTTAAGTTCATATTTTTAAAACGAAAAATTAATGTGGTTCTTGTAATAAATCAATAAAATCAATTGAGGTATATTCCATTCTATGAATTAGCTTTTGTACCCGTGCCACCAAAAAGTTGTATCCCAAATAGGCAATAATACCAACTAGTAACCCAGAGGCAGTGGTAATCATGGCTTCATATATACCACTGGAAAGCAACTTTGGGCTTATCTGTCCCTCTTCGTTGGCCATAGCCATAAATGCCTGGATCATACCGGTTACAGTACCCAGAAACCCGATCATAGGAGCAGCACCCGAAATTGTAGCCAGGTAGCTAAGATTTTTCTCAAGGTTATATACCTCTATTTTACCCTGATTTTCAATAGTTACTTCAATATTTTTTAAAGGACTACCAATCCGGGATATTCCTTTTTCTATCATCTTAGCAACAGGTGTATCTTCTTGAGCACATAATAAACGTGCACCTTTGACGTCACCATCAGATACCAAACGTTTTACTTTATTCATAAAAGCATTTGGTGTTCGGGCTGCTTTTTTAATACTTAAATATCTCTCGAAGAAAATATATACAGCTAAAAATGATAGTAAAATAATGGGGATCATCATGAATCCCCCTTTAAATAATAATTCGATAAAAGAAATTGAAGCCTCCCCTTCCGACATCGCTGCAGTGTCGAGGGGGGTTGTTTGAGTCACCTGTAATAATATCATTTTAATATTTCAATATCCAAACGTCATTTCCGTATCTTGCTCGAAAAGTACTTAATTGATTTTTAGCTGCACCCCAGGATCCTGCTTTATCTATCGCTAATCGATAATATTTAACATCACCATATGGGTATATCAAAAATGTGCCTTTGCCACCATTTGCGAGCTTCTTACCAAAATCAATGGCCATATCATCATCAACAAAGCTTCCGATCACTATCCAGTAATTGCCAGTACGTGATTGTATTGTTGATATGTTTCCTTGTCCGGCACCTGATGAACTTCCAGTTGAATATGATGGTGTAGAACTTGATGGTGTAGAAGTTTCGGTATTGGTAGTACTGGTGCCTTCGTCGGTGCTTTCATCGGTACTTTCTTGAGCTTCCAAAGCTTCATCTGGTACAGCATTAGTTTCTTCTTCAAATCCACCATCGGCTGCAGTTTCATCTACAACTTCCGTATCAATTACTTCTTCCTCTGGCGGGTTTAAAATATCTTTCAACCAAAACCAATACCCAGCAAACAAGCCACCAGCTACAATTAAAATTGTAAGAATAATTAATAAAACTTTGCCAGTATTGTCAGTGCCTTCGTCTTCCTCATCATCATAATAAGGATCATCATCGTCATAGTTGTAGTCATCCTCATAAGTATCTTCTTTATACTCATCCTTATAAGAATAGGAATCACCGTAACTATCATTTTGTTGATCTTCTTCTTTGTTTTCACTGTCATAAGTAGCATTATAATCCGACTGACTATTATAATCAGAAGATTGACCATAATCAGAAGATTGACCATAATCGCTTGTTTGACCATAGTCACTAGACTGACTATAATCACCGGATGACTGACCATAGTCATAGCTCTTCTCTTCGTCTTTTTTATTAGGATCGTATGAAACGTCTGGCAAACCAAAATCGTCAGAATCTTCTTCCTTTTTTTGGTTATAATTAGGACTCCATTCGTTTTCCTGATCTGAGTTATAATTTTTTTCGTCCATAATATTTATGGTTAATTTTTTACATAGTTAGCATTATAAAATATATAATTCGCTGAAATTCACGTAAATGTAAGAGTTTTTTTTGGCAGGTTCAAAATTTAACTCCTCATTTTTATAGCAACTTCATGGTATTTATTACAACAATATATAATTTTTGTTTTTTGTAATATTTTTAGAATGAGTAGGTCAATCCTCCCATTACAAGTAATCCTCTGCTTGGATAGTTAAGATATCGCTGGTAATTATTGCCAAACATATTTTCAAAAGATAAAAATATTGAGAACCGAGGACTGAATAGATAATCAATTTTAAAGTTAAAATCAACAATGTCTTCTAAATCAAACGCGCTATCATTATGCAGCATATAACCTCTTAAACCGCCTAAATAATACAATTCGGCCGTAAAGTTAATTTTGTCATAAAGGTTGAAAAGTCCATTAGCGGCGATTTTATAATTAGGCAAATGCCAGGCCTCGCCCACTTCGTCAGTATCGTAACTAAACAAATCGCCCCTAAAGCCAAGTCTCAAATTTTCTTTATGTAGAAAATTAACCTCACCGAAAAAATTAAAAATCGTGGTTAATCCTCTATCATAAAGAGCAGAAAAACGTGTAGTATCAAAAGCACTATTAACAAAAAAATGCATGTTTTTGTACGTTCCTATAGAAAAACCTGCATCATAAGCCAAGTTATTTACTAGTGTTCCCTTTAATCCGCCGTACAATTCGAAGGTTTTATTGGTATGTAAAAGCGGAATTTGCTGCTCAATCCAGGGGTTTTCATTTACCATACTTTGTAAAGTAACAGGTTCAATATCTCCATCAATTCCTGCATAAATGGCTGCTTCATCTAACAAACGGTAAGATGCCTTGGCCATAGGATAAAAATTAAGTTCACTACTATTGGCTAGAGAATCATTGTTGAAAACAACATTAAATCCAGCTTCTATAGAAAATTGATCTGTTTGGTAGCTGAAACTTGGCTTAAGTTTAAATAAATTACGGCTAATAGATGTACCATCTTTGCGATTGCTCAGCAATAATTCTGCATTGATAATGGCATTTACCTCGTCACTTATTTCATAATTTACAAAGCCATCTAAATCAAATACAACTTCACGGGCATTAAATCGATCGTTAAGTAAATTAAAGCGTGTATTAAGTTGGAAGGAACCTAAAGCATCTTCAAAATTATCTTCCAATCCTGCACTAATTTCGAAGTTGTTGAATACTTGTTTGATAGTATCTCTAACTACCTCTACTTCCGGGTTATAACCATAAAAATAAACTTTGTTGCGTTGGTATTTTGCTTTTCCACTAAACGTAATCAAATTGGTAAAGTATTTTCCTGAAAATGCCAGCATGTTGTCACTCACTCCACTATTTCGCTTATCTACCGGACCATGAATTGAAGATAAATGACGAAAATGAGTACCAAATGAATATTCATCACTACGTTTATTATAACTATAAGCTTCCAGATAGGGTGTTAAGTAATTCCCGATTCCGGCTTTAATAAAATTACCATAAAGCTTATCAAGTGGATCTTCTTTGATAGTAAAAACTCGAATCCGTGGCTCCACTACACCAGGGTTGAGATGAAAATTCTGGAAATTATAAGTGATTAATTCATCACCATCAGACTGAGGGAGTGGTGGAATTTTTTCAAAATTTCGTGCCGCTTGCGGTAACTCCAATTCGCGGTCTTTTTCAATAACAACTTTGGCATTTTCAATTTGGCCTCCATCTTCCCAATTTTTATCCTGCTGCTGACCATAAGATTTTAATAATACGCTGGTAAATAGGCAAGTTAAAACAAAATATTTATTCATAATCCTGTACATAATCACATTTATTCATTGAGTGGTTGCATAAAAGAAGTATCCTGAGGCATGTTGGCTTTTTCTTCGGCTTCTATCTCTGCCAAACGCTTTTTGGCCTTATCACGAGCTTCGGCACTCGGGCTTTTTTCAGCAATTGATTTTAAAGTTGCTTTTGCCTGGAATATCTCATCCAAAGCAATATAATTTTCTGCAATTAATAAAAAAGACTTGCTAATCCACTCCTCGTATGCCCCAAAATTGCTATTTAAATTAAATAGCGTTTCCAGGGACTGGTTATAATCGCCTTGCAGATGAAAAATTTCTGCCATTAAATATTGAGCTTCAGCACCATTTACATCTTTTGCAGTGTTAAGCGTTTTGATGAACTGATCAACGGCTTGTTCGTAATTTCGCTGCTGGTAAGCTGCTTTTCCCAGGTAAAGGTTTGCCTTATTTTGTGCATTTGCAGATACACTTGCCCTTTCCAATATTTGCTTAGCAAAATAAATTACAGAATCATAAGCTTGTTGTTCATAATAAGATTCCATCAGACCTGACCAGGCAAAATATTGCTCTTTCTTATTTTGAGCAGCAATGGCCAACTTTCGGTAATTGTTGATGGCGGCAATAAAGTTTTCTTTGCCAACTTCTATATCTGCAATTCTTTGTATTACCCGATTATAATATTCACCGGCGTTATTATTAGCAAGCTGACGATACTGTAGAAGTGCCTGGTCATATTGGTTGGCGCGATAATAAGCCTCGGCTAAATAATAGCGTGCTTCGTAATTGCTGGCATTTTGCTGATAACTTTGCAAATAATCATTCAAGGCTTTAATGGCTGCTTCGTACTTTTGGCTAAAATATAAGTTCTTTGCAGATTCAAATTCAATATTCTGCAGGTTTTTATTATCAGGGTTCGCTTGTTTATATTTAGCCAAATATTGATCAAACTGATCAGATGTGCCTTGGCGATTTAATATTTCCTGCAGGCCCAATAAGGCACTATTGCCAACTTCATGTGTTACATATTGATTTAAAATATGCTTGTAGTCTGCCTCAGCCTGTTCATAATTTTGCAAATTAGAACTGGCTAATGCCCTTCGCATGTGGGCAAACGGCAAATAAGCACTTTGCGGATGCCTTTTAATCAAATTGCTAAAAGAAGCTACAGCTTCCTGATAATTACCCTCTTCAAAAGAAATTTGTGCTTTCTCAAATAATGCATCATCATGGTAGGGAGAATTCTGGTAATCATTGATCACGTTATTTAAGCTGCCACGTGCATCGTTCGGTTTGCCCAGTAGACCTTGCACCACTCCTACCTGATACCATGCATAATCTTTATCCGGGTGATTAGCATCAATTGCTTGACGATAAACTTGTAAAGCACTCTGATATGTTTTATTCACATAATAGCAATCGGCAAGACGAATTAAGGCATCGTTGTAAAATTCTTTTTGTCGATTGTTACGCATTTCTTCCACGTATGCTTTGAAATGAGGTAAGGCTTTTTCATACTGTTTACTATTAAAATAAGCATAACCGATGCCATATCTGGCTTTAGTGTAATAGGAGTTGCTTGCATTACTGTTTCTAAAGACCGCTGCATATTGATTAATGGCTTCATCATAACGATTTCCTATCGAATAAGCTTCACCTGCCCAATAATGTGACTGCAACAAAATTTCCCGATCATAATTCATGGCCGCAGCCTTTTTAAACATTTCTACAGCCTGAGGATACCTTCCTTGATTGAAAAGTTCTGTGCCTTTATAGAAAGTAACTTTTTGATAAACGCGTCTTATTTTTTCCGATTTTGCTGTCAATGATTCTATATGATCTATAGCCAAGTCGTAATTTGTAGTGCGTAAGTAGGCTTCACCCAAGAGCTCGTTAGCATCTTGAAGATGATCGCCATTTTTAAATTGCTCTCTGTAATTGCGCAATAAAGCAATTGCTTCGGCATACCTATTTAAATCAAAATTAACCTTCGCGTACTGGTAGGTAGCCTCTTGTTTTATTTTTGGTACATGATTATCCTGCATAGCCCTTTCAAAGGCATTGACCGCGAATTGCTTTTGGTCATTTTTTAAATACAAAATACCCAGGTAATAAGAGGCGTATTGGCCCAAAGAATCTGGTACAAGTGCTACTTTTTGGAAATTCTTAATAGCTGCCGCGTTTTCTTCTGTTTGGTACTGGGCATAGGCTAATTTATAAAATATCTTCGGATCAGTTTGTAATGACTTACCTTCAGCAACTTCTTGCAAATAAATGATTGCCTGGGCATAATTTCGCTTTTGATAATAAGCATCACCAATCAAAATACTGATGCCTTCCCGGTCTTTTACGCCCTCAATAGCAAGGGCTTGCCTACCATAGTTAATCAACTCGTCGTATCTACCCTGATTGTAATAAATATTGGCTATTAAATACGGAACAACTGTTTCATAGGATTCATTTTCAGCAGCTTTCTTAAAATCAAAAAGTGCCTGATCGTAATCTTTATTATGATAAGCAATATACCCGGAATAGTAACTTGCTGCATGAGTATAATGATTGTCCTGCCTTTTGATAATGTCAAAATATTGCTTGGCCTGATCAAACTCACGAAAGCTAAAGTGTGCATAGCCTAATTTGAATCTTGCTTCCAATTGTTGATTAGCATTTACCTTTGGCAATTCTACTTTTTCAAAATATTCAATTGCTTTCCGGTATTTCTTATCCCTAAAATAAAAAGTGCCTAATTCATAATATGCTAGTAATGCCTTCGGGTGGTTGGGATTATCAGTAACAAAATCATTGATCAGCTTTTCACCATCTGCGTTATAAAGTCTTAGTGATGCATATGCCTGATAATACTCCGCATTGAGCTTATTCAATACGTCCGGATTAGTTTTCAGATAATCATCAAAAATATTTCTGGCAGCACCATATTGTTCTTTCATTAATAGTTCCACACCCTGGCGGTAAAGTGCATCTTGGTCTGTTCTTAACAATGTTTGCTGGGCTGGCAAAATATGACATAAAGGAAAAAGAAGAAAGAAAAGGGCTATGAAGCGCATCATATTTGCAAAAATGTTTATTGATTTGATACTATAACTTTTCATCGTTGGTTATTATTGTCTGCTAGTGCAGCAACTTAAATATCAGTTCTTTTAAAATAGCCGAATCGTCCAGGCTGGCATGCACACCTTTTGATCGTAAATCTGCCTGGCGCAAATAATGAATATTATTTATAACCTTGGGTAATGGAAAATTTTTACCGGCTTGAATATATTCTTTGATAAAAAATTTATTAACCGAAAGTGCTTGAGAAAGTCCGGCTTCCGATTTGTCTTTACTATGGTGCAAAACTAATAATTTACTGAAATAGCTGAATAGACTGGAAATGGTTAAAATCAAAGGATGCTCCTTGGGGTTAGCTGCAAAGTAAGTAACAATTTGATTGGCTTTAAAAACATTTCTATAACTAATGGCTTTCTGTAATTCAAAAATGTTGTAATCTTTACTGATGCCAATATATTTTTGAATCAAATGTTCATCAATGGTTACCTTTTCCTTCAAATTAATGAGCATTTTATCTATTTCATTACTCAGTCTTTCCAGGTTATTGCCAATATTTTCAGCCAACATGTGTCGGGCCTTTTGATCAATAGTAAAACCTTTGCTGTCAATGTAGCTTTGAATCCACTCAGGTAGCTGGTAATCATACAGTTTTTTACTATTAACCATCACTGCAAACTGGTCGATGGTTTTACCTAAAGTCTTATTACGTCCAATTGATTTATATTTATGAGCAAAAACTAATATTGTGGAAGGTAATGGGTTTTTCAGATAAGCATCCAATAGTTTTTGCCCTTGTTCTTTAGCTATATCCTGAATATCCTGGGCCTCTTTTACAATTACAACCTGCTTATCTGACATCATAGGATAACGTTTGGCATTGACCATCACATTTTCCATATTTACATCTTTGCCGTACATCACTACTTGATTAAACCCCTTTTCACTGGCTTTGAGTACATTTTCTTCAATATATGCGGTGATTTTATCTATGTAAAAAGGTTCATCTCCTTGTAAAAAGTAGACAGGAGCATATTTTTTTTGTTTTAAATCTTTTAGTACCGCTTCAGGAGTTTGTGCCATATTGCTTGCAAAGTTATGGGTATTTATAAATTAGTGACAAGTAAATTAAGGGAAATCAAAATGACATTTCGCAACAAAAGAATTATTTGCTTTGTAAAGGTTTAGATACTCAACTAACTTTGCTTTTTTTTAATACAATATGGTAATGATAATTATTGCTAGTATTTTGATCATTTTGGTATTGCCTTTGAGCAAAAGAAGAAGTATTGAGCGCTGGCATGGTGTTATTTTTGTTTTAATTTATACCGCTTATATTTATTATCTAATCCGAAGAGGATAACATTAGC
>CAZQEZ010000111.1:0-13731 GCA_964592475.1 uncultured Roseivirgaceae bacterium | reverse complement strand
TATGTATTTAGTAAAGATCAATAATAAAATCCATAAATTGATTATCAATAAATAAATAACGGTGGGATTTCGTAAATCCCACCGCTTATGCTTTTTAAAATATCAATATTAATTAATGTACAAATACTTTTTTAATGAATAACATAGCTTTACTAACAGTTTTAATGATCATTTCTTCCTTCACTTTTGCACAGAGTAATTTACCCAGCATGTATCCCAAAGATATTCCTATCATTCAAAATATCTGGCACAGGGTAGGTGACTATTCCGAAGGGCTACGTTCAGTTGAGGCTGCAGAAATAAGTGCCGATAGTAAGTTGATTGTTTCCGGAGCTAAGTTTGGTTACGCGGTAATGCTTTGGCGTACCGCCGACGGTGCATTGCTTTGGGAAAAAACGCACGAATCGGAAGTGGAATGTGTAACCTTTTCGCACGATGCAAAACACATTGCCACTGGGGGGGAAGACTTCATGGTCAGGATCTGGACTACCGAGCAGGGAGAAGAAGTAAAAGTGTTGGAGCATCCCAGTGGTCTGGATGGTATCGCCTGGTCCCACAACGGTAAAATATTAGCTGCCGGTACCGAAGATGGCGATTTGTTCCTCTGGAATACCGCCACTTATGAAACAATAGGTATTGTAAATGTTGGCTCTACCATAAATTCTATCCAGTTCACCAAAAATGATGAAAAAGTAGTTGTGGGTGGAAATATTGATACGCCCAATGGCAAAATTGGTTTTGCTAAAATGATCAAAGTAGATGGACTCGAAGTTTTAACTGATTTCCCGGGATTGGATGGTTCGATTAAATCTACCCGCATGACCAGGGACGAAAAATTATTGGCCGCTGCGGGATTTAACAATCAAGTGAAAATATTCGACGTGGAGTCAGGAAAATTAGTGAAGACATTTTATGAACCTTATAAATTAGAAGCCATAGAATTTACACCCGATGGTCAGTATTTATTTTCCGGAGGGCATGACCATCAAATACGTATTTACCGCATGAGCGACATGGATATGGTACATACCATACCTACTCCCCGTACGGAATACATTGATTTTTCAAATGATGGACGACTATTTCTTACTGCCCATGAAGATAGTGGCTTGATTTCACTTTATATGATGATTTCTATTACCAATAAAATTCCCGGGCTTTACCATAAAATGTCTGATATACAACTGGATAACCGGGACATGAAATGAAAAAAGAAGCAATTAAGAGAATAATGAAAAAAATATACAACCGCTTATTAGTTTCTGCTATTTTATTTTTCGCCTGTAATCAATTAATAGCTCAGCCAATTTCAAAATCATTTGAATTACGATATTTTTCCAAAAACCCCAATGCAAATGGTGAAACAGATTTTAAAGGTGAAACTGCAATATTTGATACAGAACAGAGGGTAGAATACCTGAAAAAATTTGCTGACTATGGTAAAATGTTTTTCAATGATCCTTTCTTAGACACGAAGGTTGTATTGCCGGAGGAAATTGAGGTGGCATGTAAAACAATCAAGGCACAACCTTTACCGGAAGTGCGGCAGGTAATACCTATGGACGACTGGAAATACACCTCCTATCGACCAGATCTAAATGAAACGGAAAAAAAGCAACTGGATACCTGGAGTCAAAAACCAGGTGTTTCCATTGAAGACGGTGCTTTGGTGATTGATAATAATGCAGAACTTACTCAAACATTTTTGCCACAAGATTGGCGTCTGCAACTCAGTTGGAAAGCAAAAAGCCCGGAAGAACTATTAGAAGCTACTTTCACCATAGCCAATGGCTTTGCGGTTGGTATGGCCAACAACGGTTCGTTTTATTACTCCTTAAACGGAGAAAAAGTATATGGGGGGAATTACAAGCCAGGTCAGTTTTACAAATTGCAAATGGAGATTGATTTAGAATCCGGCAGCTTCAATTTTTATGTGGATGATATGCTGTTGGCCGATTTCGTTCAATTGCCATCTTCAATAAAAAAAATAGAGAGTTTATCGATTACCACTTCCGAATTGCTTGTTTTGGATGATCTATGGGGAGTAGGATATGAAATTATTGAACCTGAATCCCGCACCTATCCTTACCAGGGTAAAACTTTTATAGATCAGGATTTTGAAATAACACCTGATCCGGATGGTTTCGAAAAAATAATTTTTGATGATAGCCAATGGCCAGTAGTCCCTTACAGAAGGTACGCGCATGGAGGAGAAAGAAACAAGGGTGAGACACTTTATTTGCGCAAAACTTTTGAAATTAATAATTTGCAAAGGGCTTATTTAAAAGTGGAAACGGTGAGACCGCAAGCCGAAATTTTCATCAATGGTAAAATGGTGAAAAAGGTTGGCCGATACCCGGAAAAAATAGAGGTAACCCGATTTTTACGGGCCAATGATAAAAATGTAGTTGCCATAAAAGTCGCACCTTTCCAGGTAGACTCGGCGCAGTACCATATGAATACCGACCTTTGGACAGGCTGGTTCGCTGGATTAATCGATTTGGAATTGGTCAATCATAATCATATTGCCGATGTATATGCTTTCACTGAAGAAATTGGATCTTCGGCAAAGTTGAAGGTAAATGTAAAGACTCATGCCACCGGTGAAAATGGATTCCATGGGAAGTTGCGTACACGACTTCAACCCTGGTATCCGGAGGAAAGCGCAATCATCGCCGGTGAGGAGATAACTGAAGTAAATCTTGTCAAAGGTCCTGAGCAACTTTGGCAACAAAACATTGACATAGCCAATCCCCAACTATGGTCCAGCGAGTATCCCAATTTGTATAAATTAACCGTGTCCTTGCTGGATGAAAATAACAACACGGTAATCGACGATTATGTAATCACTACTGGCATCAGAACCATCAGTCAGGAAGGAGGTACATTCCGTATCAATAATAAACCCGAAATGATTTTAGGGCCGCTTGTGTTCAACCATGATTATCCGTTGGAAAATATTTCTAAAAACATGTTCAGCCCGCCCATGGAGAAATGGATCGAGACCATTCTCAGTGTAAAGAAAATGAACGGTAATGCCATCCGGATGAGTGTGCATGACCAAACCTATGCTGGCGTGAACGATCGGCGGCTGGCCATGATCGGCGATCAAATGGGCATCATGTTTTTGTGGCAAACTCCCGCATGGATCAGAACTCATGAACCCGATGATTATGATTTTAATGGACTGCCAAAATATGTTAAAGCTTTAAGAAACCATCCAAGCATCATTATTTGGCAAGTGGGCAATCACCCTACCTTTCACATGAACTGGTTTGAAAAAGTTTATCATACAATTTATCAGGTAGACTCGAGCCGTTTAATTTCACCTACTGCCGATGTGGCCCGGATGAATGGAGCATTTAAGCATCCGCAATCCACCCTCAAAAATGCTCATGATCTGGACAATACCTATCCATCGTGGCGAGGCAAAATGGTGGCTCGTGGAAATATGGAGCAAACCCTGGCTTATGGTCGCGAATGGAGCAGTATCAGGAGATTTCCGGAATCATTTGATAGAGAATTAGAAGCGGCTATTCCGGGTGATATTCGCCGAAGTTATCTCGATAGTGAGACTCATGCTTACTTTGATTATGAAAATGAAGAAGCCATTGGTCAGCCTAATTGGAATTTGTTAAGAGGTAAACCATATTATAAATTATACTCTTACGAAAAGGATTATGATATGGGCAGTATAGGTAGGGTATTAAACTTTAGTGAATGGCAAGAGAGTCAAGCCTGGCAGGCGCTGACAGTAGTAGAAGCTTACAGAAAAAAAAGATGGCTTGATTTTGATGGACTAAGCTGGTGTAATTTACGTGGGGGACCAAATACCGCCACTTATAAGAAACCATTGGTTGATTATCACGGTCATGCCAAATTAGCGTATCATGCCATGAAAATGACTTTTCAAAAGGTGTTGGCAGGAAGCCATAATGTTGATATCGTAATCGGCCCGGATGACCAGATTTATCCTATGATCCATAATATCGGAGAGCAAAGGAAAGTGGACTTAACCATATTGGTTAAAGATCTATCGGGAAATTTTATTAGTAGCAGGTTATATCAAGCCAATTTGCCAGCAGGAAGAACAGTTACTCAATTGCAGCCCTGGAGCTTTCAACCTGCCTGGGAAGGCTATTTTGTTCTAGAATATGTGGTAAGGCTAAGATAACTTATTGTTGGTATTTACTTCGATAGTTTAGTGGTGTCAGTTTTTTAGTTTTTATAAATAATTTATTGAAATGCGTTTGGCTTTGAAAACCGGACTCGTAAATAATTTCGCTGATGTTTTTATTGGTTTGAATCAATAATTTACTAGCGTAGCCAAGTCTCAACTCTTGCAAAAATTCAGTTACAGACTTGCCAGTACATTGCTTAAAGTAGCGGGAAAATGCTGAAGGGTTCATGGCAGCTTGTTGGGCAATTTCTTCCAGGTTCAATTTATCCTTAAAATTTAAAGTAAGATATTGATAAACTTTATTCATGCGGGTTTCATGCTTAGGATTAAAATCACAGTTGAAACCTTTGCTGGTAAGGAAGGAAATTTCAGAGGAACAAGAAATGATATTTAAAATTTGCATAAAGGTAATCAAGCGGGTCAATCCATTTTGATTAAGCATTTTTACCATCATCTTTTTTACCAGTTTTCTGGTTGCTCCTTCAATCAATATGCCTCTTTTGGCTTTGAGAAAAAGCTCTTTCAATTCCAGCATTTCCGGAAGTGAATACTGCTTTTCACCAATGAAATTTTCAGCAAAGCGAATAATTATAGCTTCGGCTTTCTTATTCTTGTTTTCATAATATAAAGTATCATTTTTCCAGTAGTGGGGTAAGTTGGAGCCAATCAGTACCATGTCGTCAGCTGAAAAATATCCAATATTATCTCCTACAAATCTGGTTCCGGTACTTTTTAAAATTAATGTCAATTCCAGTTCGGGATGAAAATGCCATGGATTAGCAAAATATTGAGCCAGTTCATTTCTGATCTGAATAGAACCATCCTCATCGGGAATCACTTTTAATAATCGCGGTAGCATATAGTATTTATTTTACTTAAAAGTATAAAAAGCAATTTAAAAATGCAATTAAAACACTAACATTTGCAAACATAGCGATGGTATATCATTTGGTGTATTTTTATTTTTGAATCGGATTCAATAGTTAATTTTAACATTATTTCATGCAATCAGGTGCTAAAACATTTACTCCGCAATTCGATAAAGTATCCACTATTTTAAAAGGTAAAAATAATTATCGGTGGCGTATTTGTGCTTTATTGTTTTTTGCTACCACCATTAATTACCTCGATAGGCATGTACTGAGCATTTTGGCACCTGAATTACAAACGGCCTATGGCTGGTCTGAAGTAGATTATGGTTACATAGTCACTTCTTTTCAGGCAGCTTATGGCATAGGTGTTATCCTTACCGGCCACTTGTTAGATAAATTCGGCGTGAGGTTGATTTATTCTATTGCCGTTGCTGTATGGAGTCTGGCTGGCATGGGTCATGCATTAGCCCGCAGTGCCTTGAGCTTTGCTATGGCCCGTTTTATGCTTGGATTGGGTGAATCAGCCAATTTTCCAGCTGCCATCAAAACCGTGGCCGAATGGTTTCCCCGCAAAGAAAGGGCACTAGCCATTGGTATATTTAATGCTGGTTCTAATATAGGCGCTATCGTCTCACCACTGTTGGTGCCAGTCATCGCTCTCAATTTTGGCTGGCAATGGGCTTTTATTTTTACCGGCGCTGTCGGTTTTGTTTGGCTCATTTTCTGGCTAACCACTTACCGTAAACCCGAGGACCACCCCAAACTTAGTAAAGATGAACTACAGCATATTGAGTCTGACGGAGAAGAAACCAACGTCAAACTTTCCTGGGGTGAAGTAATTTTCCGGCGTGAGGTATTAACTATCTGTATTGCCCGATTTCTCACCGATCCGGTTTGGTGGTTTTTACTTTACTGGCTGCCAAAATTTTTAAACAACAATTATGGCATCACCTTAACTGATGTAGGCTTGCCTCTCATCACTATTTACCTGTTTGCCGATTTGGGCAGTATTGGCGGGGGCTGGTTTTCTTCTCGTTTACTGAAGGCTGGTTTTTCACTCAATAAAGCCCGCAAAACCGCACTTTTCATATGTGCGGCCGGGGTGGTTCCCATTGTTTTTGCCTCACAAGTCGCCAATCTATGGGTCAGTGTGGCTTTAATAAGTCTGGCTACTGCATCCCATTGCGGATGGATGGCCAATGTTTACACGCTTATTTCTGACTTATTTCCTAAAAAAGCGGTGGCTTCGGTCGTGGGTGTTTCCACATTTTCGGCAGTATTGGGTAGCATGTTCGTGGCTACAGCGGTAGGTTTTATTTTAGAAGCTACCGGTAGCTATTTTATCATTTTCCTTATTGCCGGTTTCATGTATTTATTGGCCTGGATAGTGATAAAAATTGGTATACCCAATATAAAATCTGTAAAATTTTAACCTTAAAAATATGAAAGAAGAATTCAAAATGCTCAATGAAGCAGACAAAAAAAAGTATCAAGAAGATGGATATTTGATCGTACCTCAAATGTTTTTGCAAACAGAAATTGATAAGCTATTTGCCACGGCCAAATCTGATAATGTGATACAAAAGCATACTTATGGCCGGGAAGACCAGGAAGGCAATACCACTAAATTAGCCTTATGGTATTCTTTGGACAATAACATTTACAGTGCCTTTGCTCGCTCCCGGCGCATGGTAAAGGGAGTGGAATTGCTTTTGGATGGGCAACCGTGTCATTTTCATACGAAATTGATGCAAAAAGAACCCAAAGTAGGAGGGGCCTGGGAATGGCATCAGGATTATGGCTACTGGTATCACGATGGATTTTTATATCCTGATATGATGAGTGTGATGATTGCTTTAACACCAGCCAATCGTGAAAATGGTTGTCTCCAGGTAATTAAAGGATCTCACAAAATAGGGCGTATAGATCATGGCAAAACAGGAGGTCAAAAAGGTGTCGATTTATCAATAGTAGAAGAAGCATTGAAAAGACTGGAATTGGTGTACGTGGAATTAAATCCAGGTGACACTTTATTTTTCCATGGAAATTTATTACACCGGTCCGACAAAAACAATAGTGATTACCCGCGTTGGTCCATAATTTCCACATTTAATAAAATGGGCAACAAGCCATACAAAGAACAAAATCCTTCCTGTTATTCACCCATTGATATGATTCCTGATCATCAGGTGCTGGAATATGCTGAGGGAATATCAGAGCAATCAAGTTTTATAAAGTAATGACAGGAGCAGAGAGATTAGATAAAGCCTTGAATTTTACCGAAGCAGACCGGGTACCGCTCGATTTAAGCGGTACTACTGTTTCAGCATTTAGTAAATATGCCTTTGTTTCGGCGATGGCTTATAAAAATTGGCCGGTAAAATATTATCCCAAGTCTGTTGACCCTATCCAGCAAATTGTAACTCCCGAGCACGAGCTGCTGGAAAAATTAAAAATTGACACCTACCGGGTAGGCGCACGCAGGATCATGAATTTTGAAGAAAAGTTAGCGGATAAAAATTCGTACCTAAGTATAATCGACCCTTACGAGTGCGAATGGCGCATGAAAGAAGGTGATTTGTACTTTAATCAGGCTACTTATCCATATCAAAATTATGACACGGTGAGTGAGGCTTTGCAAGATTTTTCAATTTATGATATCAGCGAATACAGGCAAGTATTGGCAGCCGATATTGAAGAACAATTGGCTCACAAAGGCAACAGAGGCTTAATCATTGACCGTAATTGTGCTGGTTTAACAGAAATGTCGCTTCGCATCAGGGGCTACGACACCTGGTTCATGGATACCATGATTGATCCGGAAGGGGTTAAGTCGTTATTGGATTTACTGGTTGACCACAAGATCGCTTACTGGGAATTGCTTGCGGAAATACTGCTGGAAAAAGGTGTACTGGACCAGGTACAGGTCGTAGCCGAAGCTGATGACCTGGGTACTCAAAATTCGCTTTTATTATCGCCGGATAGTTTGCAAGATATTGTTATGCCCAGAATTACACGCCTGATGCAATATTTGAAAAAGCAGTTCCCCTCGGCCAAAACCTTCTTTCATACCGATGGCTCGGTGAAGCAAATTATTCCCGATTTGATAGAGGCGGGTATAGATATACTTAATCCGATTCAATATTCGGCAGAAGGCATGGATCTGGTCGAACTGAAAAAAGAATTTGGCAAGGATCTGGTTTTCTGGGGCGGTGGCATTGATACACAGGAAGTATTAAATAAAGCCACTCCTGAACAGGTAAGAGATGAAGTAAAAAGGAACATTGAAATATTGGCACCAGGCGGCGGCTATGTATTTACCACAGTGCATAACATTCAGGCCGATGTGCCCCCGGAGAACTTCTGGGCCATGTGGGATAGTATGATGGAGTTTGGAGAATATAAATAAAATTATGGAGCTGAAATTTTATTGTCCGCGTTGGGGATCTAAACATTTGCCTTTCCGAGACTTTAGCAAAAAAGTGAAAGAAAGCGGATATGATGGCGTGGAAATGGGGCTGCCCTTAAATAAACCGGAAAAAAAAGAAATCTTATCTGCATTGCAGGATTACGACCTGGAACTTCTTGGTCAGCATTGGGAAACCAATGAATCCGATTTCGATAAATACAAATCAGCTTATCAAAAACAGATTGATAATTTACTTGAGTCCAATCCTGTGTTAATTAATAGTCAAACCGGTAAAGATTATTTTGCTCAGGAGCAAAATCTTGAATTAATTGACCTTGCTGGAAGATTGAGTAAAAACACCCAAACCAAGATAGTACACGAAACTCACCGGGGTAAATTTAGCTTTGCCTGTCATATTACAGCCAATTACCTGCAAGCTAAATCAACTTTAGAGCTTTGTTTGGATGTAAGTCATTGGTTTAATGTGGCAGAATCTGATCTGCAAGACCAGGAGAATAATTTACAATTAGCTATTGAACGTACAGGTCACCTACATGCAAGGGTAGGACATACGCAAAGTGCCCAGGTAATTCATCCTGGTTTGCCCGAGTATCAAAGCTTTCTGGATTTACACCTCTCCATTTGGGATAAAGTAATTGCGCATAATAAAAACAAAGGAAAAAAATGGTTTACAATAACTCCGGAGTTTGGGCCATATCCCTACATGGTGATGGTTCCTTTTACCAATCAGCCGCTGGCCAGCCAATGGGAATTAAATCTTTACATGAAATCACTGCTTCAAGAAAGGTACGGAAATGAAATTTAAACAGTTAGCAATTACTAATTCAGATGATTTAATTTTTGGATTGGCGCCCAATCCGGTTACAACCTCCCGGGGTTTAATCATCGGTGGCGGAATAGTGTATCCGGAATTGAACTTTACTTTACCATCCATGGAAGTATCATTGAAAAACCTGGATAATGTACTAAAGCAATATCATGAAATAGTAACCGGCGCTCTCGAGAGGGCACTACAACTGGAAAGCAGAGGTGTAATTCTGGAATTGGAAACCTTACTGGAAATGACTCAGGAACCAGACATTGGGGTAAGTATCTTACAAATGATGAATGACCTGTGCGAAGATTATTATGCCAGGTACGGGTTGGCAAGTGAAATTCGACTTACTCCTAACGATTTACGGGAATTTGAAAGGCCGCCCAAATCCCGCACTTCGGCTCATCTGGACAAAATGCTGGAATTGTTTGAACGGGGCGCTGAAGCCGGAGGTGACTTCCTTTCTATCGAAACTACCGGAGGAAAAGAAATCTCTGATGATGCACTGATGATGTGTAACATGCAACAATTTGTATTTAGCCAGGCAGTGTTAGGAGTGCGTGATATGCAAATGATGTGGAGCAAAATTGTAGCCATCGCCGCGAAGTATAACCGAACTCCCGGAGGTGATACCGCCTGCGGTTTTGCTAATACCGCAATGGTATTGGCAGAAAAAAACTACATTCCCAGGGTGTTCGCGGCGGTGTGCCGGGTGGTTACGGTGGTGCGCTCCTTGATAGCAGTAGAGCAAGGCGCCAAAGGCCCCGACAAAGATTGCGGTTATGAGGGCCCATTTTTAAAAGCCATTGCTGGAATTCCCATTTCCATGGAAGGAAAAACCTCTGCCTGTGCCCATTTCAGCCCGGTGGGAAATGTTGCCGGAGCCTGTGCCGATCTTTGGAGCAATGAATCTGTACAGAATATAAAACTACTGGCAGGCATGGCGCCTACCGTTTACCTGGAACAGCTTGAGTATGATACTCGCTTGATGAATACAGCCCGCAGCAAAGGTAAAGAAACTGCTCTTATTTACCGTGATTTAATGGTTGAATCAGATATTTTCCATGACCCCCAGGCGCTTGTGTTATCACCCCAGGCAGTTATTCAAATTTCAAAAGTAATAGTAGCGGCCGATAATTATTTGATTGCAACTCGCGATGCAGGGTTAGCCGCTATAGCAATTATTGAGCAAAATTATTCTGAAGGAAAATTGAAGCTTTCCGAAATGGAGGCGCCTTACCTGGATATTATAAAAGCCGATTTACAAGCCATTCCGGATGAAGAAGAGGAATTTATAGCCATGGTTGAACCAACTTTAGAGGCTGGCAAATTTTTACCGGCAGAATACGGAATTTAAAATTTATGAATATGGAGAAAATTGTTGAGCAAATTGCCTATTGTATTGAATTTGGAAAAATTGATAAGAAGACACCAATACCGCCCGAGCTTAAAGGACAAAATGGAGCCAGTGAACTAACTCAACAAGCGTTGGAGCAAGGAATCGATGTGGAAGTACTTTTAAATGAGGGAATGATCAATAGTATGAATAAGGTGGGACAAAAATTTCAGGCGAAAAAAATATTTGTTCCGCAAATGCTTATGGCAGCCAAAGCAATGAGTAAAGCCATGGAGCATTTATTGCCTTATTTTAAAAGTGGGAAGATAAGCAGGAAGGGAGTCTTTATTTTGGGCACTGTATCCGGCGATTTACACGACATCGGCAAAAACCTGGTGCGCATGATCGTAGAAGGAAATGGTTGGGAAGTAATTGATCTGGGTGTAGATGTTTCCACGGAAAAGTTTATACAAAAACTGGATAAATACCCAAACAGCATTTTAGGATTGTCGGCATTACTTACTACTACCATGATAAGCATGCAAAAAACTGTGGAAGAAATTAAGCAGAAAAAACCGGAGCAGAGAATAATCATTGGAGGCGCACCGGTCAATCATGAATTTTGCAGATCAATTGGGGCTGATTTTTATGCCACTGATCCGCAAGGAGCAGTTAGTTACCTTAATTCTTTGCAGGCTGTAAGTTAATTTTTACAATTTAATAATGGAGCAAATTCAACAATTAGCAATTGATAAATCACAAATTGATATTCAGTTTTCGGTGTTGGAAAATATGATTGGATATGCTCCTGGGCAAATGGGGACCTATGAAAAGCAGCAATTGAAAGAAGTTTTTGAATTGATTAAGTCTCGATCAAATTTACAGGCTGGATACCTGATTTTAGAACCTCGTTTTGATCAGGTTAGTAAATCTATTCAATTGGTTGATGCTCAACTAGCAGTGGAAAGCATAATATTTGCTCAGCTTAAAAACGCCGGTCAAATTGTTTTTATGGCCTGCACTATCGGGCAACAGCTAGAGGTAATAGTGCAAGAATTCAGAAATAAAAAAGATTTCTTGTCGGAATACTTTTCAGACATAATAGGGTCTGCCTATGTGGAGTCTTTGGCAGATTATGTCCATAAATACATAGAATCGGAGATGAAATCGGCAGGATTAAATATTACCAATCGTTTCAGTCCTGGGTATTGTGGTTGGGAAGTGGACGAGCAGAAAAATTTATTTAATTTGGCACCTTCCGGATTCTGTGGCATTACGTTGACGGATTCTGCCTTGATGCAGCCAATGAAGAGCGTTAGCGCAATTTTAGGTGTGGGTAAGGAGGTAAAGTGGAAAAACTATCATTGTAATAAATGTGAAAAGGAATCTTGTTTATATCGTGAAACTCAAAAATTAATATAAAAGTGAAAAATTTTCTATTATTTATCATCTGTTGGTTTATTTTTAGTGGGGCAATTTCGCAACCATTAAAACCAACTCACCAAAAAAAAGCTGTTAAATTTGACCTGGGAATTGCTTCCTACGCTTTTCGCAAAAAGCCTTTGCAAGAGGTGCTGCATCTGGCCCAACTTTTAGACATTCACAAGATAGCTTTAAAAAGTTATCACCTGGAACTGGATGTCAGCGATCAGGAAATACAAGTTGCCCGAGAAAAAGCCAGGGAGGCCGGGGTAGATTTGTATGCCGGAGCCGTGATTTATATGAAAAATGAAGAACAGGTGCGACAGGCATTCGAGTACGCCAATAAAGCAGGCATGAAAATAATTGTGGGAGTACCCAATCCGGAGTTGATCGAACTTTGCGAGCAAATGGTTCAGCAGTACAATATTAAGTTGGCAATTCACAATCATGGTTCCCGCGACATTCTCTATCCGGATGCCGGTAGCGCCTATGAATTAATAAAAGACAGAGATAAACGCATGGGCCTCTGCCTGGATGTAGGACATACCATGCGGCTCAATCTTGACCCGGCGAAAGAGATTGTGAAATTTCGGGACAGGATATTGGATGTGCAAATCTGGGATGTTTTCTCGGCATCTCACGAGGGTAAGTCAATTTTGGCAGGTTATGGCGTGCTTAATTTTAAGGAAATACTGCAAGCTTTGATAAATATTGACTATTCAGGTACCGTAAGTGTGGAATATTGGAACGACCCGCAAAATCCGGGGCCAGGAACGGCTTATACCATTGGCTACATTCGCTCAATTCTGGACCACATGCCTCTGGATGAACAACCTGACAATCAACTGAGTGCCTCAGAGCAGGAGGAAGGCTGGCAGCTACTATTCATTGGGAAAAATACAGAAGGCTGGCGAGGGATCAATCAAAAATCGTTTCCCAAACAGGGCTGGGAAGTTAAGGATGGAGCCCTTTGCAACACCAGCCAGGGTGGGGGAGAATCGGCCCATGGTGGTGATATCATCACTACTAAAGAATACGAAGATTTTATACTAAGCTGGGAGTGGAAAATGCTTACCCAGGGTGGTAACAGCGGCGTCAAATATTTTGTGCAGGAGGGGAAATCAGATAACCAAAAATATGGCTATGGTATCGAATATCAGTTGCTGGACGATGCCAATCATTCCTGGATGATTGAAGGAAAAATGAAGCCAGGCGACTACCGAACTGTGGCAGCAGCTTACGAACTATACGAGCCGGATAATAAGAAGTTAAAACCACTGGGAGAATACAACCACAGTAAAATCAAGGTAAAAGATGGTAAAGTGACTCATTGGCTTAATGGCATCAAGGTGCTGGAATTTGACAGATTCAGTGATCAATTCAAGCAGAAAGTAAGCGAAAGCAAGTTTACCGAAGTTAAAAATTTCGGCCAATGGCCATCAGGTCATATTTTGCTTCAGGACCATGGTAGTGAAGTTTGTTTTAAAAATATTAAAATCAGGGAACTGGAGTAAATTTCACGCAAAGCCGCGAATATGCAAAGAAAGAATTTCACTGCGGTGTCGCAGAGTCACAAAGAAAGGTGTTAAAATTTATTTACAAGAAATAGAAACTCATAAAAGAATAATAATATGAAAAATATACAATCCCGAAGATTATTTTTAAAAACCGCAGGAT
>CAZQEZ010000110.1:0-13817 GCA_964592475.1 uncultured Roseivirgaceae bacterium | reverse complement strand
AACCAAATATGTAGATTTTTATTCCTAATGTGTGGCATTTAATCCACACTAGCATAACCTAAATCACCCTTAACCGCCAATAGTGAATTGGCATGATATTAGTCTTAAATATTCTAATTGTTCAATTTAAGTTTCAAGCGATAGGTAAGGTTGAGGGAGCTATTTTTTATGAAGTAAAGAAATATATGGTTATTTATTTTTTTAAATCCCCCTTATTAACTCAAAGCTCCCTAACTTTATTATTTTCTTTTACTTTAACTTTAAACTTCCATAGATTTATTTTGCTAGTCTATCCTAACTTCTATAAGCCATATGTAATACTTTCAGAAAGTCAACCATTGACGCTAGCATTAAATGAATTGGGTAAAAATGCTGTTAATTTTTATGAGCATTTACAAAAGGAACAATGGAATTACTCGTATGCTCCGGGTAAATGGACTATTAAAGATATTTTAGGTCATATAATTGATACTGAACGAGTTATGAGTTTTAGGGCACTATGTTTTGGACGCAGAGATTTAGCAAAATTACCTGGTTTTGAACAAAATGATTATGCTCGAAATGGGAACTATAAAGAACGAGACCCTAAAGATTTAATTCAAGAATTTCATCTTTTACGACAATCAAATATTATAATGTTTAAAGGTTTTTCGCCCGAAGATCTTGAACAAACAGGAATAGCTAGTAATGGAGAATTTTCTGTAAAGGCTTTAGGTTATATCATTGCCGGCCATGAAGTATACCACCAAAAAATAATTGAAAATCGCTACCTCTAAAGACTTTCCTAAAAAGTCACTGGACAGTATTTGGAGTTTCTTTCTCTATAGTTTTTAAGTTTTTAACATTAGATAACCGCTCCCGCTGTTGTTGTAATCTGTTTATATAATTCATTTTATCCTGAAGTTCTTCAAACTCCTTCTTAGCTACTAAATTATCAGGATTTAATTGAAGATAACGATTGAAATAATCTGAAGCCGAAGAATACCAAAACCTGCGTTCATAAATATGAGCCAAATTTAAAAAAGGTGCCGATTCACTACTGTCCTGAGCTATTATCTGATTTTGAAAATAAATAGCTGAATCGTAGCGCAAATTTTGCAGGTACATGTCACTTAAATTATAGTAGGCTTCATAAGAATCAGGAAATTGATCTATTATATTTCTATAAACTACCTTAGCTTTAACCTCTTCATTTATATTTGCGTAAATTTCTGCTTTCTTATATTGAAGATCTAAATCATTTGGATGAAGCGCAATTAACTTATTTAATACAGAAAAAGCCTCATCGAAGTTTTTTTCTGCTATGTAAATTTCTAAAAGAGCTTGATAAGCACTATTGGTTGGTTTAATACTAAGGCTTTTAACAAAATTTTCTCTAGCCATGAGCGTATCATACATCGACCATCCTATATTGCCTCGTATAAAAAAATATTCGGAATTATAAGGATCTTTGGCTATAGCATTTTTACTTACACTATCTGCTTTTAATAAATCTCCTTTTTTCCAGAAAATATTTGCCGCAATTGCATCTGTTCTGGCGGTGTTTTCACCCATCTCTTTCACTATATTTAAGCAAGATAAAGCCCTATCGTAATTTTCATTTTTTGAATAAATAACAGCAGCCAATTGATAATATTTTACATTATTATTTCCCTCTATCAGGTCCAAAGATTTTTCTATAGTACGCATGGCACTATTAAATTTTTGGCTTTCTAGTAATTTGACTGACTTCTTATAGTATAATTCGGGATCATTAGGCGATTTTTCTATGGCTTGATTGATTTCTTCTAAATAATGAGCGTAAAATTTTTCATCCATCGCGGGTACTTTTCCTACCTTATATTGAGAATGATTAGATTCGCATCCAAATAAAAAAGCTATTACTAAAATATTTATAATAAATAGAAATTTTTTCATATAAATTCACAACAGTAATTGAGTAAGATAAAGTTTCATAAATATATTTTATGAAACGAATTTATGGGTGGATAATTACTTGAACTTTTAATGTAAAAGTATTTTATTTATTGATAAGTAAATGATTTAATTGATCAAGTTTTTTAGATAGCGGCAATTCGCCATCAATCCAGTGAATTATTATACCCTCCTTCTCCATTTTCCTAAACCAAGTCATTTGCCGTTTGGCAAATTGATGAATCGCGCTATTTAATTTTTGGTAAAAATCATTATACCTTTTAATTTCGCTCTGCAAATATTGAGTAATAAACCTATATTCCAAACCTAACATTTTAAGTCTTTCGGCAGAAACACCAGACTGAAGAAGATTTTCAACTTCACTTATCATTCCTTGATCCAATCGGGTATTTAATCTTTGGGTAATTCTTTCCTTTAAAAGGTCACGAGGAAAATGCAGTCCGATAATTAGCGGTGATAATGCCGGATGTTCATCCAATTTATTCTCCGCTTTATACTTGGCAATTTCGAGTGCTCTTACGAGCCTATCTCTATCTTCGGTGTCAGTTTGGTTATGCAAGGAAATATATTGCGAAAGCATTTCAATCAACTTTTCCGTACTAAGATTTTCAAGTGTTTTCCTGAATATTTTACTTTCAGGAACCGGTCGGAGATCATAATGCTGCAATAATGCTTGTAAATACATACCAGTGCCGCCACAAACAATAGGTAAATTTTGTCGTGACCAAATAGCCTGAATAATTTTATAGGCATCTTGCTGAAATTCAAATAGATTATATTCATAAGATACCGGCTTAATATCTATTAAGTGATAAGGAATAGCACCAGTTGGTGTTTGATATTCCAATAAATCTTTGCCGCTACCGATGTCTAATCCAAGATATACCTGCCGAGAATCAGCACTTATAATTTCCCCAGTTTGCTTTTCAGCAATTTTTACCGCCAATGTTGTTTTGCCACTAGCAGTAGGACCAAGTATAGTGATTAGATTGTACAATAATTATAAGAAATTATAAAGATTTGTAACCTTGAGCGATTGGTTAATCGTAAAACCCTCTCCATATTTTACATTAATTGCATGACCAAATTCTTTTCCCCGGGCTTCTATGAAATTAAGAAAATCAGGTCGGGAAATAAATGTCTCAGGGCCCTCGTAGGGTTTTTCCTCCACGTGAAATTGGCTTGAAAACGCTTTAATAGCCTTAAGTTTTACATTCCAAAAGTCACTAACATCAACTATAAAATCAGGTTTGATATAATTATTCTGGATATAGTGAAATATGTGAGATGGGCGCCAATGCGCTTGCTTTTCACCATCTTCAAAAGTTTCAATTTTCATAAGACCTGAAAGAAAGCAGGCATCTTTTGCTAACAAAGCTCCTTTGCCATGGTCGGTATGTCGATCGGATATTGCATTAGCCAATACAATATCCGGTTTGTATTTTCTTATTATTCTAATTAATGCCAATTGATGTTCTCGATCATTTTTGAAAAAACCATCCTCGAAACCCATGTTGTGGCGAACCGATACATTCATTATTTCGGCTGATTTTTTAGCTTCTTCCAACCGTAAAGTAGCACTTCCCCGCGACCCCAATTCTCCTTTTGTAAAATCAACAATTCCCACTTTTTTACCTTGTGATACATGACTTAGGATGGTACCGGCACAAGATAATTCTGCATCATCAGGGTGTGATGCCATAACTAAAATATCTAACTTATCAGCCATTGCTTACTATGAATTATATATAAAAAAATTATGGCAGCCTTTTGGTTGACTGCCATATTGTATTCTGTTATATAACTAAACTTAATCTTCAATTAATTCTGCTTCCTTAGCTGCCAGAAATCTTTCAGCATCTAAAGCTGCCATACAACCGGTACCTGCTGCTGTTACTGCCTGTCTATATATGTGGTCTTGAGCATCACCAGCAGCAAAAACTCCTTCCACGTTAGTTTTGGTACTTCCGGGTATCGTTTTTATATATCCATTACCATCCATATCAAGATAATCATTGAAAATACCTGTATTTGGTTTATGACCGATAGCCACGAAAAAACCCTGAATGGAAATATCAGATTTTTCACCGGATTTATTGTTAATCACACGCATAGCTTCCACCTCTTTCTCTCCTAAGATTTCATCTGTAACCGTATTCCAAAGAATTTCTATATTTTTTGCGGATTTTACTCTTTTTTGCATAATCACTGAAGCTCGCATTTCGTCCCTTCGCACAAGAATATATACCTTATTGCAAATATTAGAAAGATAGCTTGCCTCTTCGCAAGCGGTATCGCCACCACCTACTACGGCCACATCCATTCCTTTAAAAAAGAAGCCGTCGCATACAGCACAGGCCGATACACCTTTACCATTTAATCTTTGTTCGGACGGTAGATTAAGCCATTTTGCTGAAGCTCCTGTAGAAATAATAACAGCATTGGCAGTTATTTCTATTTCTTCATCTATTGTTACTTTGTGAGGGTAAGTTGAAAAATCTACTGCCGTTGCAAGACCAAATCTCACGTCCGAACCAAATCTTTCTGCTTGTTTCTGAAAATCCACCATCATTTGCGGGCCTATAATTCCATCGGGGTACCCGGGATAGTTTTCTACATCGGAAGTAATTGTAAGCTGACCTCCTGGTTGATTGCCCTGGTATAAAACAGGGTTCAATCCGGCTCTCGCTGCATAAATTGCGGCAGTATATCCGGCTGGTCCGCTTCCTAAAATGAGAACGTTGATATGTTCATGATTCATGATATTCTTCTTTAATATTTAAAACATGTAGAATTAGTTACAAAACATTTGCCATATTGTAATTATGACGTGAAAGCTTCATTAATCTGACAAAATTACTGCTTTTAACAATCTTAACCCAAAAAGGATTTTAATAATCTACCCCGAGCATTTAGCTTCAGTCGATTTAGTGCTTTTTGTTTTATTTGCCTAATTCGTTCTTTGGATAACTTGAATTTTTCCGCTATAATTTCAGCATCTATTGGCTCACAACCATTTAGCCCAAAAGACATAGATATAACATCGGCTTCTCTAGGGCTAAGTGTAGATAAAGCTCGTTGTATTTCACGCTGTAAACTATCTTTTAATAGTGAAGTATCGGGTTCATTACTTAAAGTAGAGGCCAATCTATCAATGATAAGATCATTACTGGAATCATGAACCGGTTGGTCTAATGATATAGCATTGTTTTGGTATAGCAAACCTCCTGTCACATAGTCGGTATCTTTATTTAAAATATCTGCCAATTCTTCAGCCGAAGGTTCTCTTTTGAACTGTTGCTCCAATTTAACAAAGGCTTTACTTACCTTCGATATTTCATTTAACTTATTGATAGGTAACCGTACTATCCTGGATTTTTCTGCAAGAGCCTGCAAAATTGATTGACGAATCCACCATACCGCGTAAGAGATAAATTTGAACCCTTTGGTAGCATCAAACTTTTGAGCTGCTTTTATTAAACCAAGATTTCCTTCATTGATTAAATCACCTAAAGGAAGACCCTGATTTTGATACTGTTTTGCTACTGAAACCACAAAACGAAGATTCGATTTTGTAAGTTTGTCTAATGCCTGGTTATCACCTTTTTTAATGCGATTGGATAATTCAACTTCTTGATCCGGCAGTAATAATTCAACTCTACCTATTTCTTTTAAATACTTGTCTAAGGAATGACTATCACGAGAGGTAATATTTTTACTAATCTTCAGCTGCCTCATCTAAAACATACTTGTTATTGTTCAACCTAATATAACATCAAGCTCATTTTAATTAAGCTTGATGTTACTACTCAAGACGGATGCTAAAATTAGTATATTTTATCTTATATTTTTACTGTTTTTAAGGATTTTTCTAAGCTTTTGGTAATAAAACTTTTCTGGATAATCTGAATTTGCCTGTTTTCTTATCTATATCAATTAGTTTAACTTGAATTTCTTCTCCGGATTCTAATACACCTTCCATTTTTTCCAGTCTTTCCCATTTAATTTCACTAATATGCAAGAGCCCTTCTTTGCCCGGCATAAACTCTACAAAAGCACCGAAAGGCATTATCGATTTAACTTTACCCTCATAAACTTCACCAATAACCGGAACTGCTACAATAGCCTTCACTCGAGAAACAGCTTTATTAAGTGCCGCTGCATCAACAGCAAATATTTTAACAATTCCATTTTTTTCTACTTCTTCTATCACAACCGTGGCACCAGACTCTTTCTGAATATCCTGAACTACCTTTCCACCAGGACCAATTACTGCTCCAATCAAATCTTTATCAATTACAATAGAAACAGATCTTGGTGCATGCGGCTTGAGGTCTGCTTTAGGCTCAGCAAGCGTTTCATTCATTTTATTTAAAATGCTTGCCCTGCCCTTTTTAGCCTGCATCAATGCATTACGAAGTATTTCAAATGATAGGCCTTTAACTTTTATATCCATCTGGCAAGCAGTTATGCCTTTATCAGTTCCTGCTACTTTAAAGTCCATATCACCCAGGTGATCTTCGTCACCTAAAATATCAGATAAAACCGCGTATTTACCGGATTTTTCATCAGTAATTAAACCCATGGCAATACCTGAAACCGGTGCTTTAATTTTAATTCCCGCGTCCATCAAAGCTAATACTCCCGCGCAAACTGTGGCCATGGATGATGAGCCATTAGATTCAAGAATATCTGAAACCAAACGAATGGTATAAGGAGATTCTTCCTGTGGAGGCATCACAATTTTAAGTGCTCTCATGGCCAGATTTCCGTGTCCTACCTCCCTTCTACCCGGACCTCTGTTTGGCCGTGCTTCACCGGTAGAAAACGCGGGGAAATTGTAATGAAGAATGAATTTATTTACACCGGTAACCATAGCCTGGTCAATAATTTGCTCATCCAGTTTAGTGCCTAAAGTAACAGTTGTTAATGATTGCGTTTCTCCTCTGGTAAAAATTGCAGAACCATGGGCTTTTGGCAAGTAATCTACCTCCGACCATATCGGTCTTACTTCATCAAGGGCTCTTCCATCCAGCCTTTTTCTTTCATTAAGCACCAAATTTCTGATTGCATCTTTTTCAATGTCATGATAATAAATTTTCACCAAATCCAGATCAATTTCATGTTCTTCCGGCAATGCTTCTATCCACTCATCCCTTATTGCAGTATAACTTTCTTTTCGCTCCTGCTTATTTGGGTTTCCTTTTTGTGCAACAGCATACACTTTATCATAAAGTTCTTTATATAATCTTTCTTTTAGTTCTGGGTCATGTACTTCATGGTCGTATTCTCTTTTTTGAGTGGTGCCCACTGCTTCCATTAAATCAAGCTGTGCCTGGCACTGAGCTTTTATGGCATCATGTGCTTTACCTAAAGCTGCAAGAATGTCATCTTCAGAAACTTCATTTGATTCACCTTCAACCATTACTATATTTTCCATTGACCCAGCAACGATTAGTTCTAAGTCAGCTTTTTCAATTAGTTCAGGACTAGGGTTGACGTGGATATCATCTCCAATTTTAATTACTCTTACCTCAGAAACGGGTCCATTAAAGGGGATGTCGGATACAGCTAAGGCTGAGGAAGCTGCAAGAGCGGCTAATGCATCGGGTAGATTTTGAGCATCTGCAGACATTAACATAATATTAATTTGTGTTTCTGCATGATAATCTTCCGGAAACAAAGGTCTTAGTGCTCTGTCAACCAGGCGGCTGGTAAGTATTTCAAAATCTGATAGGCGGCCTTCTCGTTTTAAGAATCCACCTGGTATCCGACCAGCCGAGGCGAATTTTTCTTGATAATCAACTGATAATGGTAAAAAATCAACTCCTTCTCTATGTTCTTTAAGAGAAACAACAGTTGCTAAAAGCATAGTATCTCCCATTCGAACTACAACTGACCCATCAGCTTGCTTTGCCAATTTACCAGTTTCAATTGTTATTTCTCTTCCGTCTTCTAGTTTAATAGTTTTTGTTATTGCGTTAGGTTGCATGATAAAATTCTTAATGTGTGATAATAAGTAAAAGGTAAGTACTAAAAAATGTTTAGCAGAGGTGCAGAAACTTAAAAAGGGGTAATGCTACCCCTTTGTTTCTGATTTTATCTTCTTAATTTCAAATAGCTAATAATTGCACGATATCTTTCTATATCGTTTTTGTGCAGGTAATCAAGTAGTCTTCTTCTTTTACCTACTAATTTTAATAATCCCAATCTGGTTGAATAATCTTTTTTATTCAGCTTTAAATGTTGTGTTAAATGATTGATTCGAAAGGTAAACAAAGCGATTTGTGATTCAGGAGATCCTGAGTCAGTTTTTGATTTTTGAATTCCTTGTCCCTCAAATATTTCCTGCTTTTTTTCTTTTGTTAAGTACATGCTTATATTTCTAGTTATTTTACCGCTTTTAAAATTAATGTGCAAAGGTATAAAAGGTAAGTTTTTTAAACAAACAGAAGGGTAATAATTTTATTTGCCGCGTGAACCCATAAAACGAATTATAAACATCTTTATTTTATTAAAAGCTACATTATAAAAATCTGCGTCAAACAGTCTGGCATCATTTCTTGCTTGCTTTAGAAAGAATAGTCCTATGGGAAACAAGATAAAATTAGCTCCCCACACCCCCCATGCGGGATCTACCACTCCCTGTCTTGCCCATTTTTCCCCGGTCATGGTGATTATATAATAAAAAATAAAAAACACGATCGAGATAATTACCGGAATGCCTAGCCCACCTCTTTTAATAATTGCACCTAACGGAGCTCCAATCAAAAAGAAGACTAAGCAGGCAAATGCTTGAGCATATTTTTTATTTTGCTCTATTTTATGTTTATTCAAATTCTCAAACCTGGAGCGAATTTTAGTAGATTCGGCAGATAGCGTGCTTTTGAGGAAGCGAGCCTGACTTACCGCTTGCGCTAAAATTGTACTTTTGTTTTCGGTTTCTGCAAATGCGCTATCTACTTTAGCATATATTGTGTCAATTCTGGCTTGTGCCAGGGCAATAGAATCTTCAGCACTAAGTTCAACGAAAGTGGTATCTTGCTGTACACTATCAGTTAATGAAACTATTGAGTCTAAAGCAACTATTTCATCGGCATTATTAGCAGAATCGACACTTGCAGGCATTGTATCCGGTATTTGCAGTGTGCGTGGTTGAACCGATCCATAAAAAGTTTTCTTTTTAGCAGCAGAAATTTTATTTCTTTGCAACTCTTCTTTTCTTAATTGTCTTTTAATTTTCTCCTTTGAGGGCTTACTATCTTTAAGTTGCCGTGGTCTTCTGTTAATGGAATCAATTCGTGGTCTAGCCATTGAATCTTGCTTTTCTATAGCTGTAGAATCAAATTTTTTATTTATTTTTGACTGATTTTGTAACAGTCTTTCTTGCTCTTCTTTTTGTTCTTCTTCATCATAATATTTTTCTTTTTCTTGTCTGCGCAGTGAATCATTAATTTGCCTTTGTTTTTCCAACAAATCAGGTACTTTTACTTTGTCACGCATCCATTGCAATGAGTTTCTTTCGATAGTTTTAAAATAAAAATATTCGACATCGTATAAATCTCTGGCCAAAGAATCAATATCGTGCTTCAATTGCTTTAAATTTTTCATTAAGCGACTTGATTTAAACAGGTCTTCCTTGGTTCTTGAAAAATTAAACTCAGCTAAACTTAACACCAATTTACTGGTCTCAAAATTGTCGCGTCTATAGGGTTCTATTTCATTGAAATTAACTCTTCTTCTATTTTGGCTAGGCATATCTGATACGCTATACATGTTACCATCAAAAAGCTCCAACACCAAATATTGCTCACCAAAAATCGTGTACATCCTACCGGAGTCAGCTAATACAATATTACTATTGCCCATTCCTTCCCTATGGTCGTAAATAATTATATCACGAAGTTCACCATTGTCAAATTTTTCATTTACTTTAATACTTAATCCTTGCAAGCCACTATAAAAAGCACCTTCTTTAATATCTAATGCTGGCTTTTTCTTTTTTATATCATAAAGCAAACTGTAAGCCTTTAAATTTGCTTTGGGCACAATGTAATTATTATTGAGAAAAGCCATTACCACAAGAAAAATAGTAACAACAAACATTGGCTTGAGGGTCCGTAGCAGCGAAATGCCTGAACTTTTAATAGCTGAAAGTTCAAAATGCTCACCAAGATTACCAAATGTCATTAAAGATGAAAGTAGTATAGCAAGCGGTAAAGCAATAGGCGTGGTAAAAATACTAAAATAAAAAATTAATTCTGCAAAAACCTGAACTCCTAAGTCTTTGCCAACAAAATCATCAAAATACTTCAGCATTGTTTGGGTAAGTAAGATAAAAACCACCACTACAAATGTGAGAATAAACGGCCCTGTGAAAGAGCTAAGGATTAATTTATCTAATTTTTTCATGATTACCGCCATGCGGCAAATTTAACCATAATCATGCCAAATAGAGACTATCCGCCAATAGTTTCTTTGAGATTAAGAAAAAGATTTTCCCATAAATCATTCCACTCTTCTTCGTCCTCAAATTCCGTATATTCGGTAACCTTTAAAAAAAGTGATTGGGTAAGTTCATTTTCCTCAATCATAAATTCAATATACCAAGGCTCTTCCTCATCATCCTCAATAAATTCAAATTTTACAGAAGTATTTAATCTATGTGAAGTCATTTTTGCTTGAAAACTTTCGCTATCCCAATTGAACGTGAAAATATGGTCTTCATTTATATTTACATCATCTGCAAACCACTGAGCCAATCCGCTAGCAGTGTTGAGGTAAGGATATAGCATCTTTTTCGAGGCATTTATTTCATGTTCTATCACGTATAAACTTTTACTCATCTCCACCTTATTTTAAATTTTCTCTAAAATAGTATTCTTTTCGATACAGAGCAACAATATCCTGGATAAAGAGTAGCTTAAAAACTTTTCATTATCTTAAATGAGTATGGATACCTGCACTTAAAAAAGTTAACTTCTGGCTTGTAAATCGATTAATCATTCAAAAAACCTTCAATAAAAATTTTATATAATAAATAATAATATTACTTTTGCACTCTCATTTGGCGAGGTAGCTCAGTTGGTTAGAGCGCAGGATTCATAACCCTGAGGTCACGGGTTCAACTCCCGTCCTCGCTACTTATATCTTCTGGTTGTTTTCTATTTTTAATTAAGAAGCTACCTTTCATTTTCCTTAGCTAAAATCCAAAACTTATTTATTTACTGCTTGTCTACAAGTTTTTTTAAATTGTAATATCTGCTTCTATTCAAAATCTCTTTGCTTTCAGTCATACTCTCATCAAATATTTTTTTGTAGGTGCTAAGCATTAGTTAATTTTGTAATTACTTCAATTATTACAATAATGAAAGAAAGCTTAGAGGAACGAAAAACTATTTTTGCTGATGTAATGCTTCCGGTACCTATACCTAAGCTTTTTACTTATCGAATTCCACTTGATCTAAATGAATACGTGCAAATCGGTAGCAGGGTGATTGTTCCCTTTGGTGCACGTAAAATATTAACCGGAATAATTGCTCATTTGCATGAAAAACCACCTAAAGAATACACAGCGAAGCTTATAGAAGATTTACTGGACGAAAAACCAACAATTAACACGATACAGCTTAAATTTTTTAATTGGATAGCTAAATACTACATGTGCACAATTGGAGAGGTGCTGAATGTGGCCATGCCTACCGGCTTAAAATTAAGCAGCGAATCAAAAATACAATTTAATCCTGATTTTGATACCGAGGGCAATTTAAACCAATTAACTGACCGTGAATTGGAATTGCTGAATGCTGCTCGCCGTGAAAATATTTTGACCTATCAGGAAATAGAAGAAATATTAGAGTTAAAACACTTTAACCCCATAATAAAATCACTTATTGATAAAAAGGCCATCATTTTATTTGAAGAAATTAAAGAAAAATACACCCCAAAAAAACTTAAAAAGGTTCGATTACATGAAAAATTTAGTAAGAAAAACGAACTAGAAAAGCTTTTTCAGCAATTAGATAAAAACCAAAAACAACTGGATGTACTTCTAAAATACTTGCAAGAGGTACCAGTGTTCAAAGATGCCAATTTGAATGCAGCCGGAATCGACAAACAGTACCTTTCTAATTCGGGTATAAGCAAATCATCCCTTAATACTTTAATCAAAAATAATGTACTGGAAGAGTTTGAAATTACTGTTTCACGACTGCAAGAATGGCATTTAACCGAAGCCAAAGAAATACACTTATCTGCTGAGCAAACAGAAGCTAAAGACCAAATTCATCAAAATTGGCAAAAATCGGCTATTAATTTACTTCATGGAATCACAGGCAGTGGCAAAACTGAAATTTACATAGAATTAATAAAGGAAGTACTGTCAAGTGGTAGTCAGGTGCTTTATTTATTGCCCGAAATAGCACTTACTACTCAAATTGTAAGCAGATTACAAAAAATATTCGGCGATAAAATCGGAATTTACCATTCTAGATTTTCAGATAATGAACGGGTAGAAGTATGGCAAGGAATCAATGAAGGACGTTTTTCCTTTGTAGTTGGAGTACGCTCTTCTATTTTTTTACCTTTTAATAATTTAGGCCTAATAATAGTAGATGAAGAGCATGAAACCTCTTACAAACAATTTGACCCCTCACCACGCTACCACGCCAGAGATGCTGCTTTGGTGTTGGCCCAACTGCACCATGCAAAAGTACTACTGGGGTCAGCTACACCTTCAATGGAATCATATTTTCAAGCCAAAAACGGCCATTATGGGCTAGTAGAATTGAATAAAAGATTTGGCAGTGCACAATTGCCCAACTTCATATTTTCTGATGTGAGACAAGAGCGTAAACAGAAAAGCATGCATGGAGATTTTACCAGCTTGACCATAGATGCAATTAAAGAAAATATCAACAATCAGGAACAAAGTATCGTTTTTCAAAATCGCAGGGGCTATGCTCCACATATTACTTGCGATGAATGTGCCTGGATACCAAAGTGCGACAACTGCGCGGTAAGCCTAACTTATCACATGTACCGCAATGAGCTGCGATGTCACTATTGTGGTTTTTATCGCAGGTTGCCATCAAGTTGCCCAGCTTGTGGCAGCAATAAATTGCGAAACGTGGGTTTTGGTACAGAAAAGCTGGAAGAAGATTTAAAACTTAGGCTGCCGGAAGCCAAAGTAAACAGGATGGACCTGGATACAACTCGAAAAAAATATAGTTACCAGACGATTTTAGAAAAATTTGAAAAAGGAGAAATAGATGTTTTAGTAGGCACTCAAATGGTGAGCAAAGGCTTAGATTTTGACCAGGTGAGTCTTGTAAGTGTTGTAGATATCGATAGAATGCTTCATTTTCCAGACTTCCGGTCTTTCGAACGCACATTTCACCTGGCCACACAGGTAAGCGGCAGAGCAGGGCGCAGGGAAAAAACCGGCAATGTAATTATTCAAACCGCCAACACTGATCAGCCTATTTTAAATCTCATAGTAGCCAATGATTTCGCTGAATTTTACCGGCGAGAAATTGTGGAAAGAGAAAAATACCATTATCCGCCCTTTGTCAGGCTTATAAAAATTACCTTGAAAAGTATAGATAAAGAAAATTGCGAGCAGGCAGCTTCTCATTTTACTCATTTACTTAAAAGTAATTTAGGATATAAACGAGTATTGGGACCCGAAGAGCCTTTGATAGATCGAATAAAAAATCAATATCTAATGCAGGTATTAATAAAAATGGAAAGAAATAAAGTTAATCTTGAAAAAATAAAAACGATAATTAAACAACAATCCATTGAATTGGTAAAGCAAAAAAAATTTAAAAAAATCCAAGTCGTATTTGATGTAGATCCCTATTAGCAGTATTTACTAATAT
>CAZQEZ010000109.1:0-13931 GCA_964592475.1 uncultured Roseivirgaceae bacterium | reverse complement strand
AATCAGCTCCCGGTTTTCCTCAGCCTGAAAAAATCTGGTACATCGATTTGGGCAAAGGACAATCGCCCCGGCGGGTTTGGGAAAGAAGAAGTCATATGGTTAATCGCCTGCAAATTGCCCGCTACCCTAACTGGCAGGTTTCTAGTCCGGATGACATCAAAAGTGAATGGCTGGAATGGGACCGTTCGGAAATCAAAGAAATGGAGGAGGGAAAGAAAAACAGCTCCAGGATTATAGGTTATGATAATCAATTGCCCAAAGCAGGGAAAGATGCTTATCAGGGCGCTACGGTGTGGACAGAGTACGTGGGCGTGATGGGTACACCCTACGCGGTACCGGTAGAGGCGTATCATCCCGAAAATAATTCGCTTCGTTTTGAACATGTGTATGGCAGTGGTGGTAGGCCTCCTGTGGGTGGTAGCCGCTATTTTCTGGAAAACCTGCCTCGCTTCCTGGATGCTCCTGGAGAATTTTACTATGCTGAAAAGGGTCCATATGCCGGACGCTTGTACTTACGACTGCCAGATGACCGCGATCCCAATAAAACTACCATCGAAGTTGCCAGGCGAATCAAAATGATAGATGTACATGATAAAAGCAACATTGAAATCAGCGGCCTTACCTTTCGCTTTCAAAATGTTTTTGATGTGCATGCCCGTGATTTTGTACATGAAGATGTAACTGCTGCCGGTGTACGGGCTTTTGGCAATGTGGAAAATTTTACCGTAAGAAATTGTGTGTTTGAGCATGTGGCTAAAGGGGTTCATTGCCAGGCAGAGGGTGAAAATTCTTTCATGGATAATATTATTGTCAGTGATAATGTAATTACAAATTTTGAACATGCAGCCCTGACAGTAAGAGATGGCTCTTCCTGGGGCAAAAAAGGCAAGGACATTGGGGTGTTGCGCAGGGCCAAAATTTTACGCAACAAAATTTACAATGGCGGCTTCCGGCCCATTCGTTCGGAAAGTGCACATACGCTAACCGTGACCAATGGAGAACTGGTGGAAGTTTCCGGCAATATCATCGACAGAGTAGCTGGCGCCGGTATTTTCCTTTTTGGCGGTAAAGGCGCTGATATCCGGCACAAGCCATTGATCCGCATTTTGATTCACCATAATAAAGTGACCAACCCACTACTCAATACCAACGACTGGGGCGGCATCGAAACCTGGCAAAATGGTCCGGCTTATGTTTTCAACAACGTTTCTGGCAATCCCGGCGGTTACTGGCACTTCAGCCATCGCAGAAATCGACCCATCTCGGAAAGAACCCACACCTCGGCCCGTTTTGGTTTTGCTTACTACCTGGATGGTGCTTTTAAAAATTATCACTTCAACAATATCGCCTGGGGTAATAACAACGACCTGTCCAGTCCGCTGGCTAATTCCAATGCCCTGCAGGAAATCATTGGTTTCATGAATTCTTTTTTCAACAACAGCTTTTATAAGTTTGCTGCCGGTAGTCGCCGTCAAGCGCCCATGGCCGGTCGCAACTACTACCTGGGCAACATTTTCCAGGACATAAGCGAATATTATTTCCGCCATGCCAACCCACAATTTGCCGAAGCGGACCTCAACCGTATGGATGCCTTGCAAGCCGGTAGTGACGAGGAGCCCTACGATTACCAGACCCTGGCTTATGCCAATAATATTTTTTATGGCCAGCCCAGAGATTTTGGCGTATTTGAACACACAGGAGTACTTTACAACAGCCTTGAAAGTTTTAGTAAAGCTTTACAAAATTATAATCCCAAAGCAGCTTCTATTGGTGTGCAAGTAGATAAAAAGCCTATGCCCAATGCTGAGAATCATGATTTCAGACTGGGCGATACTTCCCCGGCCATCGACCATGGGGTTAAATATTTTGTTCCCTGGTCTTTGTATGGTGTAGTGGGCGAATGGCACTTCTATGCCAATCCTGATGACCCGACTAAAGTTTATGGCGAAAACTGGCATGCGACAGAGGAATACTGGAACCGAAGCATGTATCGATTTGTGCCACTCAACAACCTGCAGGCCAGGAATGTAAAAAAGGAGAATTACGTTACCGGAGCCCTGGAAGACTGGACCAAAGGCGCTTTGCAACTGGATGGCATGACTACTTATTGCCTGATGAAGGATGAGGTGATGAAAAGTGACTATTCTTTTGATGGCGGGGATAAGCAAAAAAAATTAAATGGCAGCTACAGAGGTGAAGACCGGTTGACCCTGGATATGGATACCAATAATTTTCTGCTGGAAATGTACCTGAAAGCCGATGCTGCTGGTACTTTGATCGCTAAAAACAATGACAATACCGGTTACCAGCTTGAACTGGACAAAAAAGGTAAAATAACTTTTTCGGTTATGACCGGGAAAAAGGACTGGCAATTAAAATCCCCAACGGGTATACTGGATAATCAATGGCATCATGTAATTGCCGAACTGGACAGGAAAAACGAAAAACTTAATATCTACCTCGATGGTAAATTGGCAGGCACTGCTCAAGCCAATCTGGAAAATGAAGTTTCCCTGGCCAATTCAGGCGATTTTTACATCGGTCGCATGCAGTCAGGCAATTACCTGAAAGGCGATATAGATTTTGTAAGAGTATCCCGGGGCTCATTGGCAGATGCCAAAACAACCATTGAAGAGCTGTATGAATGGCAATTCAATGGCCCTTTTTTACATGATTTTAATGATCGTAAGCCCAAGGGCAGGAGGGATGCGGGAGCGATAGAGTATGTAGAATAAAAGAAACGACGGAGGACTGAAGAGTAAGCCGGCTAATTTGCTTTTATGAAGAATGCAGCCCATTAAAGTTAAACGTTTCATTTAGAGTTCCCCCCTTAGCTGCGCAAAGTGAAAAAATAGGTGATGACGTTTGATGTAAATCGGATGGCATTTCAGCTTATAAATAATGTTGATTAATGTTAATTTGTAATATTAGAACTTGTAAAAATTAAACCAAATATGAAAACCCAAAGATTATTGACAATTATTGGTATCATTATTTTATATGTTACCACCAATAGTAACGCCCAAAAGTACCATTGGCAGGAGCCTCACGCGAAAGTTCTACCCACCGGCGATTTGCAGTGGCAGCCAAAACCATTTGCCTATCCGGTGCCGGAAAACCAGGAAGTTCGCTACATCGATTATGAAAATGGCAGTGATGAAAATGATGGTCAATCGAAGGATACACCCTGGCAACATCATCCCTGGGATACCCGAGCTACCGGAAAGGCTGCTCAGGGCAGTGGACCTATGGCTTACATTTTTAAAAAAGGCGTTACCTACCGTATTTTTTCCACCGGCGGTGAGGCTTTTCTCAAAGCAGATGAATCAGGAGTGCCACAATTGCCCATCAGGCTCACCAGCGAACCAGGCTGGGGAACCGGTGAAGCGGTCATCGCAGGCTCGATTTCAGTCACTGGAGAATGGCAAAAAGCAACCACTGATCACGTGCCTGCCCGGATGAACCCGGAAAGAGTCTGGTTCATCGACCTCGACAAACCCCTTTCTCCACAAAAGAATAATCCCATACATATACGGCCTCTCAGTGGGATGTGGCAACATCAAAAACAGATGAACGAATTAATCTTGTATTTAATAAATATGGATGGCAGCATAACAGATATGCATATTGCCAGTGATGTGGGTTGGGGAATGACTAATCCCAATTTTGCTTACCACCACTGGAACAAATGGGATGGCGAGGCCGATATGAATCCGGATGAAAATGAAATTGACCTGCAGGGGTATGATGAAGATCTGAAAGGATACGAGAAAGATTATTTTGACGGGGGCACGCTCTGGAGCCAGTGGGGTGGTATCATTGCCACTGCCCACCCTTACATTCTCAAACCGGGAGATTACGACCCGGAAAAAGGATTTCTCGCCCACAGGACGTACAAACATGAAGATAATCCCCAATCCATATTTTCCCATTGGGTGCACAAAGACAGTCGCTACCTGATTGAAAATTTGCCGCAATTCCTGGATAAACCGGGAGAGTATTACTTTGATGAGGATTACGGTGACAACAGTGGGCGATTATTCGTGCGGCTACCAAATGATGCTGATCCCAACCAACAAAATTTGGAAGTTTCTTCTGCCTGGAATTCAATAGTGATTGACAATCAGAACAACATCGAGATTTCCGGCCTCACATTTCGCAGTAATGGCCGTAAAGGACATGCGATTGAGCTCACCAACAACAGCAGCAATATCGCAGTAAAAAATTGTAACTTCAGAAACCTTGGTAATGATGGAATCCTGGCCCAGGTAAACGTGAATGAAAAAATGGATAACATCCGGGTGGCCGATTGCGATTTTTACCATATCAATGGAGGCTCGGCCATTGCCATCCAGGGACATAGTGGGGGAGGTTTGAAAGCCGGTGATAAGCTGGGCGAATTAAGTCATGTAAAAGTACTACGCAACAGAACCCGGAGCACGGGCCTTTATCGCCACAACGACCATCGTTGGTCCAATGTGCCTTCCATTACTGCCGTATATGGTAGAGTAATGGAGATTGCCGGTAATATCATCCAGGATGCATTAGGTTCAGGTATTGTTTCCCAGGGCGGTAAGAGTGGCAAAGACAGCAAAGCCTATGACATTCCGCTGATCCGCATTTTGGTGCATCACAACAAAATTGAATACGCGGCGTTGGGCGCCTGTGATTACGGTGGACTTTCCCTCTGGCAGCATGGCCCGCTCTATTCTTATAGCAATATTTCCGGCAACTCGGTAGGTCACTGGCCAAGGGGATTGGGAGGAGGTAATAATTTTACCAACCTGTCCTATCCCATTTACCTGGATGGAGCATTTAAAATTTACAACTTTAATAACATCACCTGGATGCGACCTCATGAGCCTAGCAATCTTTACTTTAGTGATAGGGCCAGCTTTTTCAATGTTTTTGGTTATCTCAATCCATTGATTAATTCCACAATTTATGGCTCAGGCAAAGGGCTTGGTGGTACTTCGGGCAACCGCAACAATTATATCGGTAACCTTTTCGCCGATATTACCGAGGAATTTATTTCCGTAAATCATGGCGGTAATCCTTCCCTGATTGGTGGTGATGACCCGGGAACTTCCGGCATTGATGGGGCAAGTACCCTGGCCATTGGTCACAATATTTTCCATGGTACTGCCAAAGCAGGTACAATTGCCACGGTAGCCAGAGGGGCCAAAAGTGACTTGCAGGCTGATGAAATATCAGTATTGCAGCAGCAGATGCAGCAATATCCGGTAGCTTTCGGCCAGTTAGGTACCATGGTGGAAAAACTTCCCATCCGCAAGCCAATTGCCTACAATAGCAGGAAGCCTTTCATTGCAGAAGCTGATTTTCGCCTCAATGCAGGCAGCGAAGCCATTGACAAAGGAGTAGATTATTTTGTCCCCTGGGCATTGTATGCCACCGTAGCAGAATGGCATTTCAACCAGAATCAGGCTAATCCTCAATTAATCCTTGATTATCATCATTATCCCACCCAAGCTTATTTTCATCGCTCCATGTATCATAAAGTACCCGTTTTTGAACTGGAAGTAAATGAAGCTGAACTGGAGGATTATGCACCGTCTGCTTCAGAAAACTGGGTACCTGGAGCCTTGAAATTTGAAGGCAATCGCTATGCCAGCATCCCTAACAGTAAACTGGAAGCCGATGTGCTGATCAACATCAAGGAATGGCAGGGCAGGTTCAGTCATAGTGTTCCCTCCGAAGAATATTGGGAAGTTCCCACACCTTTAACTGCGAATAAAAATGGTAAGCCCGCTTTTGGCGATGACCAGTATCTTCGCTTCCCCGGAAAGTACCGCAAAACCATGGACATAAAAACCAATAATTTCCTGGTGGAGACAATCATGCAAGTGGATAAGGGACATAAAAACGGCGGTGTTTTGGGTAAGCACGATGGGCAAACAGGCTATACATTGGCCGTTGATAAAAAAGGTAAAGCCGTGTTTACCGTTAGCGCGGGAGGAAAAAATTATGAGGTGAGTACCGGCAATAAAATCAATGACGGAAAGTGGCACCATTTGATTGCTGAAGTAGACAGAAAGAATGGGAATGTGACAATGTACCTGGATGGAAAGCAGGTTGCTAGGAAAAGAATCGACCTGCCTTCAACAGCTTCTTTGAGCAACAAAGCAGATTACTTTGTAGGCCGGGATAATGCGGGTAAAAACTTTTTTGAAGGAGCCATCGACTTTATGCGTATCAGTTTGGGTACTTTGGCCGATGCTGAAACTGACATCGCCGAATTGTACGAATGGCAAACCAACGGGCCGGTAAACTATGACTTTGCCGGTAATAAACCGCAAGGCAGCAGGGATGCCGGAGCGCTGGAAAAAATAGATTAACTTTTAACCTGATGTGTAGCATAATGCACAAATGGAATGCCCCGGTGATTTTTGCCGGGGTGTTTTTATGGATATTATGGTTTAAAATGTTTAATTAAAATAATTTTGTATTACTTATTCAATTGTGAAAATTAGTATAAAAGCCAATAAAGCTTACATTCCATATATTGTACTTACGAATCAAAAATCTATCCCTGACACGCCTTTTTTGAAATAACATAATCTATAACATTGCTAGATGATTCCCTTTCTTACATGTAATTTTTTTATAAAAAAAATGCTAGCTATCTTGCTCCATTATTATACACAAAAAAAATAAAGCAATGATTAGTAAAAAAATCTTTTTGGTAGTTGCATTTGCTACCATCTTTGGAATGCAAAGTCAAGCTGAATCTCCAGTTTGGAATGTAAATTTACCAGGTAAAATAGATTGGATTAAAATAAATCCTTCTGGTATTCTTGTAACTGCAACCAAACAAGGGCTTGCAGGTATTGATCCTGAAACAAGAGAAATTGCGTGGATCTATGAAGAAATTCAAAATGTGAAAGAATCTTCTTATAAGTCTATGGGTTTATCTCCTTACTTTATTGTTGAGAGCGACAAAGATATTGGTACTTCTTCTCAAACAAATAGCTCAGCCGAAACGCTGGTAATCAATGCAGTTACTGGTCAGGTTCTATTCAGATCAAAAGCGGCAGGATTCAACAAAATAGAAGATGTGAAACCGCTACACGAGAAAAAGGCGTTGTTAATAAAAGGTGTAGGCGAAGAAAAGCAAGTCATTTATAGCATGGTAGATATAATGACTGGTGAAAAAACCTGGCAAGTACCTGTAGGTAAAACTAGCCTTTTTACAACCGCAAGTGCAGTTTATAATTTGAGCCCAAGGTTTGTTTCCACTGGCGAGATCTTACTTTCTAACAACGGTAGTTTAACTGTAGTAAATGCCGAAACCGGTGAAAAGTTATGGGATATTGAGAAGAATGTACAGAACATGTTTTTATGCAATAATGAAAAAACTGTAGTTGTAATGCAAGCCAAAGGAATGATGGCTAACAAAGAAGAAATGACCGCGTATAATGTAGCAGATGGTTCTATCGTATGGGATGAACCAGTAAAAACTAATGGCAGTTACAGATATGCAATTCCCAGAGAAGATGATTTCATTTTTGTTCACTACGGAGGCTTTAACATTTATGAAAATAGCACCGGAAATCAAAAGATAAAAAAGGAAGTAAAGACCAAAGAAGCGGTGAATGATTTCAAGGAATTTCAAAAAGGATATCTTCTATTGGCAGGTAGCTATATGTATTATGTAGATAAAAATGGAGATGAATTTTGGAAAAAGCCGGTGCAAGTTGCCGAAAGTGAACAAAAAATTTCTTATATGAAAGAAACTCCGCAAGGAATATTTTTCATTTCGCCAAGCATGGCTAATATAATTATTCCTGAGTCAGGTAAAAAGCTAGCTAAAAAAGATCTGGAATTTAAAGAAAAACCCGTAATATTCTTTGATGAGGAGGAAAACAAGTATATTGTTTATGCTGACAAATCAATTGTGAGTATTGACCCCAAAGAATTTAAAGTAACAGAATTGCAGAAAAAATTTAAATGGGAAGGAAAAGAAGAGCCTGTAAAATTTGAAAAAATAACTGGAGGATATTTGCTTTCCTCTCAACAGAGTGTGGCACTTATCGGGTTTGATGGCACAGTAAAATATCAGCAGAGTTTTAAAGCACCTGATATTGGTACAATAGGTAAAATAGGCGCTGGATTATTGGTGACCGCTACTTCAGTTACTGCCAATGGTTTTGGTGTAGGAGAGTATGCATACCTAATGGCTCACTCAAAAGCCGGAGGTGTTATGGAGGTGCTCAACATTCCTTATTATTCAACTGAGGATTTGAATTCAATGGGATATGCTGCCATGAGAAAACGTTATAGTGCCACCGCAGAAACTGCCGAATTCATGACAATATTGACCAATCTTGAAACCAGCAATGGTAAAGAAGTAGGTTTAGTAAAATTAAATAAGATGAGCGGTAACGTAGATGACCAATTTGTTTTCGCTGATAAAAAGCCAATATATGAAATTGACAACATGTTGAATATTTTATATTTTGTAGATAATAATGAAATAAAAGTTTGGCAATTATAAGATTTAATAAATATATTATATTATTAAAAGGGTAGAAGCTTGCTTCTGCTTTTTTTATTTTGTATTATTAGTATGTGTATATGGTAATGAAACCTTTGAAAAACGGCTACATATATGATGAAGATGAAATAGTTATCTTTGGTGGCTGGATGACTGGAATAATTACCGCATTTGCCAAAATATTTTATAAGTACCACCAAAAAAGGTGGCACCATGTGGCTAAGGAAAACTAAACATTGCTACTTTATCGCGACCTGGCAAACCTAGGTTCTTATTTGAACTCAATGCCATTTTTTGAATGGCGCATTTGCCTTATCTTGATGCCAGCCCTAAAAGTAGTGCTTTCAATTCCTCAAAATCATTTTTAAGGGGAATAGCCATTTTTTTTCGGTTAAGTAATTCTCGTAATCTATCTGGTATAATTACTTTGCTGTCCGTGGCTTTTTCTACCACTTCTATAAATTTAGACGGGTGCGCGGTTGCTAATACTACCCCAATATGTTCTTGTTCTTTATTTATATTGAAATAATCTTGTAAGCCCAGGTAACCAATTGCTGTATGAGGATCCAGTGTATATTCAAGGTTAGCAGAAATATCTCCAATAGCTTTCAGCGTTTGCTGATCAGTGTAGGCAGCTCCCCATATTTTATCTTTAATCAACTGCTCCTCCTGATTAAAAAGTGCTTTTAATCTTACAAAATTACTGGGGTTGCCCACATCCATCGCGTTGCTAATGGTTTTTTTTGAAGGCGCCGGACTGTATTCACCTGATGTTAAATACTTGGGGATTATATCATTTATATTGGTGGCGGCTATGAATTTTTCTACTGGTAAACCCATTTTATAAGCGATAATTCCAGCGCATAAATTTCCAAAGTTTCCGCTGGGAACTGAAAATATCAATGGCTTTTGCTGTATTTTTAATTTTGCATAAGCATAAAAATAATAAAAAGACTGTGGTATAAGCCTGCCTATATTGATTGAATTTGCAGAAGTGAGATTAATCATGGTGTTAAGAGTAACATCAAGAAAAGAACGTTTTACCAAGGCTTGACAGTCGTCAAAAGTGCCATCCACTTCTACTGCCACAATATTTTTACCCAAGGTAGTGATTTGTTTTTCCTGATAAGGGCTTATTTTTCCTTTAGGATAGAGAACAATTACTCTAATGCCATCTACTTCATAAAAACCATTGGCTACCGCACTACCGGTATCGCCTGATGTAGCCACTAATATATTAAGTTCTTTCTTTTCCCTTTGCAAAAAATGAGCCATTAGACGAGCCATGAAGCGGGCACCAAAATCTTTGAATGCAAGTGTAGGGCCATGGAAAAGTTCCAAAATATACGTTTGAGGATCAATTTCTTCCAGAGGAGCATCAAAATTTATAGCATCCTTTACTATTTGCCTCAAATCAGCCTCATTCACTTCATCAGCAAATAGTGCTTTGCACACGGCAAAAGCAATGCCTTGCAGATCTAATTTTTCTATTTCATCAAAAAAGCCGGCTCCAAGTTGTGGAATGTTTACGGGCAAATAAAGTCCATTGTCGGGAGGAAGACCTCTAAAAAGTGCTTCCTTTAAAGAAACATTGGGTGATTGCTGGTTTGTGCTATATAGTTCCATTTTTCTAATATAAAAAGTTATCCTGTTATTTGTGGCCCCTGATGATTAATTTTTGAAACATATACTGCATTATCAACATCCAAATTAGTAAATACGTTTTTCATGCCTTCACCTACTTTTTCAGCAACGCCGGCATCGTTGCTCAAGGCAAATAAAGAGGGACCTGAACCGGAAATGCCAAAACCCAGGGCACCTGCCCGGAGGGCAGCTTCTTTTGCTTGGGCAAACCCGGGAATTAAAATGGAACGTATAGGTTCAATAATTACATCCTGCATTGAACGGCCTATCAATTCATAATCTGATTGCATAAGTCCGGCGATTAAGCCGGCAATGTTGCCCCACTGTACCACAGCATCACGTAAGTATATTTGTTTTCTAAGTAACTCTCGTGCATCCTTTGTTTTAATTTCTATTTGGGGGTGAATAATGGTGGCATATAAATTTACAGGCGTGGGTATTTTTACAATATCCAAAGGATTGTAACTTCTGATTAATACGAACCCACCCATTATTGAAGGTGCTACATTATCGGCATGTGCCGAACCACAGGCAAGTTTTTCACCTTCCATGGCAAATTGCACCAAATCATTAGTTTTCAAAGGCTTGCCTAATAATTCATTGGCGGCAAAAACACCTGCCACTGCGCTTGCAGCACTAGATCCAAGCCCACTTCCCAAAGGCATTTTTTTATGTAAATAAATTTCAATGCCTCCATCGTAGTGCAAATGTTCGCAAAGCTTTTGAATGGCAATTCCTGCCGTATTTTCCATCACGGTTTTTGGCAGCTTACCATTATCACCGGTTATTTCTTTTATTTGCAGGCCCTTTTTCTCGGTTTTTTTTAGAATAATTTCATCTCCGGGATTGCTGACCGCGAAACCAAGCACATCAAAACCACAGCTAACATTGGCTACTGTTGCCGGGGCAAAAACTTTTATAGAGTCACTCATGCTATGGATAAATAATTGCTAATACTGATAATTTCGGCAAATACACCCGCAGCAGTTACTTCTGCCCCGGCACCAGGCCCTTTAATAACCAAAGGTCGCTCTTTGTACCGAGCAGTGGTAAAAGAAATGACGTTGTCACTACCGGATAAATGATAGAAAGGGTGATCAGCACCTACAGCTTCCAAGCCTACCCTGGCTTTCCCTTCTTCCAGGGTAGCTATAAATCGTAAAGCTTGATTATTAGCTTCAGCTTGCTGTCTCAATTCTTCAAATATATGGTTGTGAGCTTCCAGCTCCTGAAAAAATGCTTCAACAGTTTCGGCATTTAAACAAGTTTGGGGTAAAATATTTTCAGTAGCCACATCTTCAGGCTCCAGGGTGAGGCCCACTTCTCGTGCCAGTATTAAAATTTTGCGGCTTACATCCATACCATTCAAATCGTCGCGCGGATCAGGCTCAGTAAAACCTTTTTCTTTGGCTTCTTTTACTACCTGGCTAAATTGCTGTCCTTCTTTAAAATTATTAAAAATATAAGACAGCGTGCCGGATAAAACACCTTCTATTTTGATTACCCGGTCCCCACTATGCTTAAGATCATTTAAAGTAGTAATAACCGGCAGGCCTGCGCCCACATTTGTTTCATAGAGAAATTTTACTCCCCGGCGAAAAGTGAGATCGAAAAGTTTTTTATAAAATTCATAACTACCGGAATTGGCCAGTTTGCTAGGTGTTACAATTGAAACATTATGGCGTAGTAGATTTTCATAATGAGCCACTACATTATTGCTGGCAGTGCAATCTACAAATACACTATTTAGCAAATTCATGGCAATTATACTTTGGCAAAATTCCTGGAGGTTGGCTTGATTGCCTTTTTCCTGCAAATTTTCATTCCATTTCTGAAAAGGGATTTCTTCGTCTGAAATAAGCATTTTGCGACTATTGGTTATCCCCACCAGATTGAGTTTGAGGTGATGATGATGATATAAATAATCTTGTTGTTTTTCAATTTGCCGGAGTAGGGTACTGCCAATTAAGCCAAGGCCTACCAGGTAGATGTTAAGCGATTTGATATCACTTAAGAAAAATGCTTCATGTAATAGGTTAACGGATTTTGATAAATCAGCTTTGTTGATCACTACCGAAATATTTAGTTCAGAAGATCCTTGAGCAATTGCTATCACATTTACACCATTTTTACCGAGCGCATTAAGCATCCGGCCAGAGATACCAGTACTTTTTCGCATATTTTCACCTATAATAGCAATAATGCTTAGGTTTTCTTCCAATAAAATACTGTCAATACGTCGCGATTGCAATTCTAGCGTAAATTCATTTTCCAATACATCTTTAGCATGAGCCGATTGATGAGGATCCACAGCAAAGCAAATGGAATGTTCTGAAGATGCCTGGGTGATCAAAATTACATTGATATCATACTTTGCCAAAGTGCCAAATAATCGAGAGGCAACTCCCGGAACTCCTACCATACCACTTCCGATCACATTTATCAAAGTAATTTCCTTGATAGAAGATATTCCCTTTACCGGGAATTGAATATTAATGGAATCGCGACTAATTAACGTTCCGGCAAATGCAGGATTAAAAGTATTGCGAATTCGAATGGATATTTCATTGCCAAAAGCAGGTTGCAAAGTGGGCGGATAAATTACTTTAGCCCCAAAATGAGACATCTCCATTGCCTCATTGTATGATATGGATTGTAGAGAAAATGCAGCTTTTACCATGCGAGGGTCCGCGGTCATTACTCCATCTACATCGGTCCATATCTCGATTTCATCTGCCTGTAATGCAGCTGCAATGATAGCAGCTGTATAATCTGATCCCCCTCTGCCAAGGGTGGTAGTTACCTTATCTTTGGTAGAAGCAATAAAACCAGTGATGATTTTAATTGCGGGAGTTTGGGCAAAGAGTTTTTGCAAAGACCGATTGGTAATTTCAAAGTTCACCCTTGCCTTTCCAAAATTATTATCAGTTTCAATGTAATCGCGGGTATCTATATAGGCAGAGGGCACACCTGTTTCCAACATTCGTTCATTGATGATATAAGCAGAAAGGCGCTCGCCAAAACTTAGCAAAAGATCAGTAGTGCGTGGTGAGAGCTCTTTTAGTAGATAAATTCCATGCAAAAGGTCGTCAAGCTCATTGAGCATCAATTTCACTTTTGCAATGACGTTGCTTTGTCTCTGTACTTTTATCAAGGCACGAATCGCTTCCAGATGCCGGTTTTCAATCTTGGTGAAAATCTGCTGATATTCCTCATCGCTACGGGCTGCTAATTGTCCTGCTTCTATTAATTGGTTCGTAATCCCACCAAAAGCCGAAACCACGATTCCCAATGGTTCCTCTGGTTGGTAACTGTTTTGAATAATTGAAACTACCGTGTTAATATTATCAGGTGAACCTACAGAGGTGCCCCCAAATTTTAAGATTTTCATGATAAAAAAATGTTTTGGCCTTCAAAAATGAAAAAAAATGGTCAGATATTTCAATGGTTGTAGGCATTATCTTCAATTTATAAAAATGAGATAGCATCTGCCTTTATTTATCAATCATTTCGTAATGCAGTAATAAGGCCACTTATCAAGTAAATTTCCAACTCAGCTGAATATGGTAAGCAAATTTTTCCAGCCATTTATTCATCTAAAACTTGTAAGAGGCACTGTATTGACTGTTTAGTAAATAATCGAAAATAGGAGCTATTTTTCTCCCTAAGGTTTTTTTAATCTTATTTTTTTGGCACTTTTCACCTAGTTGGCAATGGTAAAATAATGGTTCTATGTGAAACTATGTGGATAGTTGAATTTCAACTTATTGTT
>CAZQEZ010000108.1:4978-14009 GCA_964592475.1 uncultured Roseivirgaceae bacterium | reverse complement strand
GAAGGTTTTAGAGATGGGGCTAATGTTCAGGCTCAATTTAATGCACCATTTGATGATTGACAGTATTCCCCCCGCTCCTCCCACCGGTTTGCAGGGTAATATCGATACTACAGGAGTGGTAACTTTAAAATGGAACCTTGGGCCAGAGCGAGACATTAAAGGTTACATGGTTTTTTACACCAACCAGGAAGACCATGTGTATGCCAATATTTCCAATAAGCCCCTGATGGATACGGTATTTACAGATACACTTAACCTGAAAGTACTCACAAGGGACATTTATTATAAAGTAGTGGCAGTAGATGCTTATTTCAATCACTCTGATTTCTCTGAACCTTTGAAATTGACCAAGCCGGACCTGGTACCACCTGTGGCTCCGGTTTTTACCACTTACAACGTATCGGAAAAAGGCATTAGTCTTACCTGGGCGCAAAGTTCCAGCTTTGATAGCTACAGCCATCAGCTATATCGCCGGCAAAAAGGCACTTCTAACTGGCAACAAATTGCAGAATTTTTCAGCCTGGATAAATACTATACCTACCTTGATTCATTGGGTGAAAAAGGTGTTACTTATGAATATAAAATTCAAGCCACTGATCTGTCAGGATTGCAATCGCCAGTAGCTTATACGCTTACTTTAAAAGCTATCGATTTTTCTCAAAAGCCGGCAGTGAGAAACATTAATGCGGTACAAAACGAGGAAGACAAAAATGTACTGATCCGCTGGACCTACCCGATAGATGGCAATTATAAATTCAGACTTTACCGGGCAGTGAATGGTGGGCCATTCAGTTTGGTGGAGGATGTGGAGAAAGGTAGAACATCTTATGTAGACCCGAAAATTGGTAAAGGTAAAACTTATGAATACGCGGTAAAGGCTTTATTCGCTGATGGTAAAAGCAGTGGTTTTGGAGAAGTGGCGAGTATTGTAGTTCAGTAATAATCAAATGGTTTTAGAAAATTTTGTTTGACCAAATATAAAAAACTATGCCAGGAAAAAATTTTTACCTGTTTGTTTTAATCCAATTAGCAATGAATGCTGCTTGTAGTTCTTCCAACCAAAATAATGGAGAAGAAACCAACGAGAACAACAATAACGGAGATTTACAAGTAGTAAGTACTTCGTTTACCACTCCGGTGCCAAAGCAAGGTCAGAAAAGATTTAGCCCTGATCAGTTGCTAAAATATTTTCCTGAAAAAATAGGCACATATGAAAGATCAAAAGAGGTAATGACTGATCCGGCTAAAAAAAGCATAACAGGTAATTTATTTTCACAGGTAATTCAAAGCTATTACCCTCCATCATCTTCCAATAGCATAACCATTAAAGTGGAAGATTATGGAGATGATCCGTCAAAAATCGCCAGTGGTCAAAACGAGTTCAGGGGTTCGAAGTATAAAACAGCCCGCAATGAAATGAACAGCTTTGTAAATGAGCGAAATTTGAGGGAATTTCATGAAGCATCTTATCGAATTGATGAAGATGATACGATCCGGAATTTTACCACTTTTCAGCTAAGTAATCCCAGATTCAGTATCAGTGTGTCCAGTAGTATGGTTGGCGATAACGATGCGCGTGCTTTAACTTATCTTCAACTGAAAGAAATTATTTACGCTTCTCAATTGGATCAATTGTTTGCATTGACATACGAAGCGGCAGGTGATGCTCCGGTGGCTACCGCTGCTAAAAAGACGGTTGATTGTGACAATTTGCTTCCACAATCCTTAATTGCTGAGGTTTGTGGTGAAAGCAACATCAAGCTAACGGTTACTGATTTTGAAAATGAAAGTAATTGCAACAGGGTTTATAAAAATGCTAACGGCAATAATATTGGCGGTTTATATTTTTTGGTAACTCAATACACTGATCCGGAAATGGCAATTAAAGCAGTAGAAGCCAAGTTGAATGACAATGATATGGATTATGAACCGGTGGCTGGCTTGGGACAAAAAGCAGCTATAGTAAAAATTGATGATGCCTATTATTTAAGTTTTGCTCAAAACAATAGGCTGATTGAGATCCGGTCCGTTTATAATGGATTGGATCAAAAGGCTACTTGCTGTTTATGTTATGGTAAAGATCTCGTGATTGAATTGGCCGGAAAAGTAGCCATTAATTAAGGAGCAAAATCATTGATTTAATTAACTAAGGGCATAGCCCTTGGTTATAATGGCAAGCACTTTCAGAGCGAAATAGTATAACCCAGGGTAAAGCCGGGCCAGAGAGGGACTATGTGAGTCTTTTATAGAACAATTATTTCATTTCCATTTTCACCAAATACGATTCTGGTACGAAACCTCAGTTATTTATAAATACAAGGGTGGATAATTGTTTGGATCGCTTTCCCGCATCATTTCATACACTTTATCAAAAATATCTTCAGGATTGGGTTTGCTAAAGTAATCTCCATCCGAACCATACGCCGGACGGTGTTCTTTTGCCGCTATGGTCACCGGAGCCGAATCCAAATATTTGTAAGCGCTTTGTTTCTCCAGCACCTGCTGTAGAATAAAAGCTGACGCTCCTCCAGGTACATCTTCATCTGCAAATACAACCCTATTGGTCTTTTTGATTGATTTTATTGCCAGTTGAGGAATGTCAAATGGTATGAGTGTTTGAACATCAATCACTTCACAACTTATTCCATTCAGCCACTTTTGGCTGGCGGTGGTTATTGTATTGCCTGGAAAAAGAAAGAAATGCCCGGTAAAGATATTTATTTCATCACAGTGGGTAATTCCTGGCCGCAGGATATTTCTGTACTGGGGATGACGAACAGCTGCATTTACCAGTAACTTTTTCGCCTGAATACCCGGGCGGGCTCACCAGGGACTGTAATTACGACCATTTATGACTGATTTTTTGAGGCCGAATACCATGTATATGGAAGCCGGTCCGGTAATTGAAACTCCACTTTGGGCAGTAACCAGTATCAATGAAATGTTGCTGCAAAGCTGGGGGGATACGATCCGCGTTTTTCCAGCTATTCCGGAAAATTGGCAGGATGTTTCATTTCAGAATTTAGGAGCTGAAGGTGCTTTCCTGATTTCGGCTCAAATGAAAGAAGGTGAATTATTATGGGTAAAAATATTAAGTGAAAAAGGAGGGAAGTTGCAATTAAAAATACCGGAAGTCAGCAAAATATTTATTATGGAGCAAGAAAAATTGAAGGATAACTTTATTTCTTTGCAAATGAACGCTGGTCAGGCAGTTTTACTCCATCAAAAATGAATAAATAAATTCATTATCGATGCCAATTCAAAACTTGATGGAGATTATAATTCATTTGGAGCTAAAAAAGAAAGTCGTTAAAATATATAACCTACATTAACTCCGAATCGAAAGGGTATGGTGAGGCTTTTTTTGTCTACACTGCGAAAATGTCTGGCAAATAAAGTTCCATAGTTGGGATTATAATCCCTGTAGCCAATCCCAGCGCCGGTAAATATATCTACTGTAATGCCAGTTTTATTTGCATTGTTCATCCATTTATCACCAAAAAATTTGATCCATCGATTTCCTAATAAAATGCTATACTCGTAGAGGTTTTGATTAGCATCTACTATAAAAGCGTTAGAGCTATTGTTGTCTTGCATGTTAACAGCATGCTTAAGCATGCTGTATCGTATTTCGTGACCAAAATATAATGATCCGAATTCATTGTTTTGATGATAAAATTTTTGACGTAAAGCTATGGCAAAGCCCCGTTCGTAAATATTATTAAGTGGTATATTTTGGTTTGCTATAAAGAAAGGATCTCTAATGATCATGTATTGAAATTCATAACCAAGCCTTTCCTGAATGTGATATTCTATAGAAAGCGGTAAGTTTCCAAAACTCATGGCTATTGGATTGCTAGCAATTATGAGGCCCGAATATTCATTGATCCTAGGAGTAAAATAACGAAGATTACGATTACGAAATCTATATTCCGGCTTAAAAACATCTAGCAGTTCATTTTCATTTACTTCTTGTTGCTCTATAATTTTAAAAATGGGCTTTTTATCTTCATAATAAGGACGATAGAAACCAGCTAAATTTCCATTTTTTTCAAATAATTTCCATACCCCCACATTTTCACCATCCTTAATATTACCCTCCATTCGTTTGCCTCCGTTGCGATAATAACCAGTATATTCCCCGGTACCATTTTCAAAATCTGCTTCTCCTTCTAATATGCCTTCTTCGCTGTAGTAAAACCATTTGCCATGGTTTTTACCATTTTTAAGATTTCCCTTGATCTTGAGCTTGCCGCTATGATAATATTCAGTATATTTTCCATCGCCATCTTGCAATACGCTTTCACCTTTAAAACTTCCATCTTCGTAGAATAACTTCCAATAGCCATCTTTTTTGCCGTTGGCAATTGCTCCTTCAGAACTTACTCCTCCATTTTTATGATAATAAATCCACTTACCGGATTTTTGGCCATTTTCAAAATTTCCTTCAGCAGATAAATTATTATTGGGGTAGTAATATTTCCAGACACCTTCTTTTATTCCTTCCTGAAAGTTTCCAATTGCTTTTTTTTCGCCATTTTCATAATAATAAGTCCAGAGGCTATCTGATTGACCATTAAGATTATAACCTGAGGCATAAAGTTTTCCTGAAGGGTAAAATTCACGGTAAGGTCCTGAATTTTCTTCAAAAAATGCCTGTGCTTTCAAGCTGCCATCTTCAAAATAGTAATTCCAGGTGCCTTCTTTCTTATCGTTCACAAACTTACCATTATTTTTAATCGTACCATTTTCAAAGTAAAATTTCCAGGGACCTTGTCGTTCTCCTTCAATAATTTCCCCTTCCATACTTTTATTTCCATTTTCATAAAAATATATCCATTTTCCATGATATTGGTTGTTTATAAGCTCACCTTTCATTTTAAGGTTGCCATTTTCATAAAAGTACTCCCAAATTCCTTCAGCTTTATTGTTGGCAAAGTGGCCTTTTGACTTTACTTGTTCATTTAAATAATAAGATATATAACTGCCACTTAATTTATTGCTAATGGTGTCAGTTACTGTATATTCTTCTTTAAGTTGGGTGTTGTCCTGATTAAAATAGGTTTTTACCTTCACCTGAGCAAAGGAAAAGTGGCAGAGAAAAAGAAATGATATGCATAGTAAGTTTTTCAAGTCGCACCTATATATAATTGTATTGTATAACGATAAAATTAAAGTAAATTATAAACATAAAGGCATGAAAATTAATAATTTCATTGCATAACATAGATTGCTATGCCCTTTGTTTAAAATTGACATAAAATTGTTGTTTTAAAACATAAAATTGTAACTTTATATCTAGCCAATCTATAAATTAAAAACCTGAGATATGAAAAAGGACCTTGAAAGACGAGAATTTTTAAAATATATAAGTGGTTTTACTGCTGGGTTAATAGTACCTACCTCATTCGCCTTTGGCAAAAAAGATGAAACAGGCAAAATTTTACCTACTAGAAAACTGGGAAATACTGGATTGGAAGTAACAATGCTAGGGCTTGGGGGCTATCACATTGGCTGGACTACCGAAAAAGATGCTGCGGAAACCATTGAAGCAGCTATGGAAGGTGGCATCCGATTTTTCGATTCGGCAGAATCTTATGGTCCTCACACCAGCGAAATACGTTATGGAAAGTACCTGGTACCCAAATACCGTGATGATGTTTTTATTATGTCAAAATCGCAAGCAAAAGATGCTAAAACTGCCCAAGAGCATTTGGATGGATCGCTGCAACGCATGGGATGTGACTACCTTGACCTATGGCAAATACATTCTATCCGCACTCCCCAAGATGTTGAAGAACGATTGAACAATGGCGTGCTCGATGTTTTCCTAAAGGCGAAGGCCGATGGCAAAGTAAAGCACATCGGATTTACCGGACATTCCGATCCGGCAGCACATGCACATATGCTTAAACTTACTGCCAAAGAACAACCCTTTGACACCTGTCAGATGCCGGTGAATGTAGTAGATGCTGCGTATGAAAAAAGTTTTATAGAAACAGTAATGCCTACCTTGGTAGAACACAATATTGGTGCCTTGGCAATGAAAACACTGGCAGATGGCCGTTTCTTCCCTGAAAAAGTGATGAATGGAAAGACCAGGTGGGAAACCGACAACCCTGTAGTTCCTGGTAGAGTGAGTTTGGCTGAAGCCTTGAATTTTGCTTGGTCACTGCCGGTAAGTGTTTTGATTACAGGTGCAGAGAATGCTGAAATGCTAAAAGAAAAAATTGAGCTAGCTAAAAAATTTGATGCCATGGGAAATGAAAAAAGAAAAGCACTGATTGCCAAAGTAGGTGATTTGGCAGAAGGACGAGAGGTGGAATATTATAAAAAAGTGTGATCTGATGAATTTAAGATTACAGCCAACAGTAACGAATAAAACACAAGAAAAAATTATTGCTATTATTTAATAGACGTTAATTAAATAAATAGCCCCACCAGAATAGCCAATATCAAGAACAATAGTATTATCCAAAACATAGCAGAAACTTTAATGGCCGTATCAGGCTCTACAGAAGTCACCTCATCTGGTGTTTCACTGGAAGATTTAGGTTTGCGGGTGCCACTTTCAGCGGCAGCTAATAACAAAGCTACTACAATCGCCACAAAAATTAACGGAATCCAGGCTAAGTCCCAAACAACTGGCCCGGCAGGTGTTAGCCATAGATCAGCTGCCCAAACGGCCAATAAAACAATGATGAATAAGGTCCAAAAGCTACCCCAGGGACCTCTTACTTTAAAAATCAACGAAAAAACAAGCCCTATAACCAGAGCAATTATTAAAATACCTAAAATTTCAAAAAAAATCATAAAACGTTTTTAATTTATTAATATCTGAAGTTGAAAATCAAATTTTGTGTATAGTTATTCGTTTTTTATTTCATGGGGTGCTTCTTTACCTTGCTGCCAGGCATTGATATTATCGAAGGAAATTCCTGCCATATTTTGCAGCGCTGTTATGGTTAAAAATGCCATATGGCCGGTGATCATCACATTTTTAAAAGCTAACAATCGAGCAAAAAGGTCATCTTTTAAAACTTCCTGCGTATGGTCGTAAAAGAAAAGACCTTTTTCATTTTCATAAACATCAAGACCAGCACTTCCTATTTTACCGCTTTTTAACCCGTCGATCAATGCTTCCGTATCCACTATCTTTCCACGCCCGCAATTGATTAGCATTACACCATCCTTCATTTTGCTGATGGTATCTGCATTTACCATTTTATGTGTTTTGTCATTATGAGGAGCATGAATGGTAATGATGTCTGATTGGGACAATACTTCCTGCAAACTCAAATATTGAGCATCGTATTTTTCTATTAGCTCTTCATTTTTCACTGGATCGAAAATTACGATTTTACAGCCAAACCCATGTAAAATTTTAGCCGTTACCGCACCAATTTTGCCTGCACCAAGTATGCCCACCGTTTTGCCATTCATATCAAAGCCAATCAATCCGTTTAGGCGGAAATCGTATTCGCTAATATTTTTCTCTGCCGTCATTAATTTACGATTGAGGGTGAGCATCATGCCCACCGCATGTTCTGCAATAGCATTGGGAGAGTATTTGGGCACATTGGCAACCTTTATCCCCATGGCTTCTGCTGCTTTCATATCTATGTGATCAAAACCTGCCGAGCGTGTATTGAAATATTGAATATTTTTTTCTTTCAACTTCTTCAATACTTTTTCCGAGGCATCATCGGTAGGAAAGCTTATGATAGCTTCTGTATCATTATTTAAGTTTTCCACAGTTTTTTCGTTCAGGATTTCAGTATGGAGATCAAGTTCATGCCGGCCATTGTTAGCTTGTTCTAGGTATGGTCTTTCAAAATCTTTTACACTAAAAATAGATACTTTCATATATAATTCTTTTTTTCCAGATTAATATTTGTTATTTGGTAAAATTCTATTCAATTATAAGCGGCCAGGTGTATGGCCGTTTTTATTAGTCGTTCTTTTTACCTTCTGCCTCCAGTATATTTTTAATTCCCTTGCTTAGAGCATCTGGATTAAAGGAAATACTATTGATCTTATTTTCAACAAGAAATTGCGCAAATTCGGGGAAATCACTCGGTGCTTGTCCGCAAAGGCCAATCTTTGTTTTTGCTTTTTTGGCTTTTTTTATTACGCTGGCGATCATTTCCTGAACAGCATCATTTTTTTCCTGAAAAATGTCACTTACTAATTCAGAATCTCTATCTACCCCCAGGGTTAATTGTGTGAGGTCGTTAGATCCGATTGAGAATCCATCATAAATTTCTGCAAATTGCTCGGCCAGAATTACATTGCTGGGAATTTCGGTCATCATATAGATTTCCAGGTCATCTTCACCCTGTTTTAAACCTAAATCAGCCATTAATTCAATTACTTTTCTTCCTTCTTCCACCGTTCTGCAGAAAGGGATCATCAGCTTTACATTCGTCAGCCCCATCTCTTTTCTTACCTTTTTCATGGCTTCACATTCAAGGCGAAAGCCTTCTTTATATTCTTCACTGTAATACCTTGAAGCGCCCCTAAAACCAACCATAGGATTTTCTTCGTCAGGTTCAAATTCACGACCACCTATCAAGTTAGCATATTCGTTAGATTTGAAGTCGCTCATGCGCACAATTACGTCACGATCATGGAAAGCCGCGGCAATAGTTCCTACAGCCTGGGTCAGATGATCAACAAAATATTGCTCCTTGTCTTCATAATTTTGAGTTAATTCTTTAATTTGCTTTTTGGCTTCTTTATCCTCCAGTTTGTCGAAGTGTACCAAGGCCAAAGGATGAATTTTAATAGAATTATTGATCACAAACTCGAGTCGCATCAATCCTACACCATCGGTTGGATATTGGGCATATTGGAAAGCCATGCCCGGGTTGGCCAGAATAAGCATCACTTCTGTATCCGGATCGCCCAATTTTTCCAAATCAATTTCATCTTCTTCCCATTCCAATATGCCTTCGTAAATAACCCCATCTTTACCTTCAGCACAAGAAACTGTGACTTCCTGGCCATCTTTTATTTTTTCAGTTGCCTG
>CAZQEZ010000108.1:0-4878 GCA_964592475.1 uncultured Roseivirgaceae bacterium | reverse complement strand
GATATCCATTGGCTTTTCATAATGTTTTTCAATGGCATAAGCCCATTGAGCTATAGTGTTTATTTCTTCATCATTTAAAACATATTGATACTTTTTTTTCTCCGGGGTATTTTTGTTTTTGGTTTTGACACCATTGCCATTGCTGCCGCTAGCATAAACCATCGTTTTATTTTTAGACCCCAATTTTTTGGTGAGAATAGCCGAGTGTTCATTATCAAGATTAGGCTTAAATACGTAAAATTCATCTGAAATCACTTGACCTTGCACTACATTTTCACCTAATCCCCAAGCGCCCGTGATAAATATCACTTGGTCAAATCCACTTTCCGGGGCAATCGTGAAGCATACACCGGCACTGGCTTTATCGGAACGCACCATTTGCTGTACACCCGCGGAAAGCGCAACCTTCATATGATCAAAATCATTATCCTCACGATATTTAATTGCCCGATCTGTGTAGAGTGAAGTGTAGCATTCTTGTACAGCCTTAACCACCTCTTTTTCACCTTTAATGTTGAGAAATGACTCATGCTGACCGGCAAAACTTGCTTCCGGCAAATCTTCAGCGGTAGCACTGCTACGTACAGCTACACTTTCAATATCTTTTTCCTCTTTCTTCAGCTTTTTATAAGCTTCCTTTATTTCTTTGCTTAAATCGTCGGGCATTTCAGCCTTCATTATTTTTTGGCGAATAGCTTTTCCGATATCCTTCAAATTGTCAAAATTTTTTTTATTCAATTTTGAAAGCTGTTCCTGGATAGGTTTTTTTAATTCATTTTTATTTATAAAATGCCAAAAAGCTTCTGCGGTCGTGGCAAATCCATTGGGTATATTGATGCCTTTTGTTGAAAGCTCCTTATACATTTCACCTAATGAAGCATTTTTTCCTCCTACTTCTTTGTTTTGCTTGTGGTCTATTTTTTCAAAAAATCTTATGTAGCTGCTCATGCTGTAGTAGTTAAATTATAAAAATGTGATGTTTTATATACTTAACTTTAGCAATTTAACCTTGTTCGATTTAAAATCTACTTTATTAGCATTATTTCACCCAAAAATTTATTAAAATTTTTGAATTTAAACCTTATTAGCAATAATCGATTATTATTTTAATACCCTTTTTAATATCAATAATAGGATTACATTTTTTTAAGCTATAAAAATAATAATGCAACAAGTAAAAGAGAAAGAACAACAAAAAAAATCCAGCTTAGATAGTTTGCCTAATGGTATCCAAAGTTTCTTAATTCAAGTTGCTGGTTTAGGTACTTTCACCGGTAAGTTTTTGAAACAGGTATTTTTGCCTCCTTATGAACTTAATGAGACCCTCCGGCAGGCTTATCGTACAGGATATCGTTCACTCTTATTAGTAAGTATCAGTGGCTTCATTATTGGTTTAGTTATGACTTTGCAAACAAAACCTACGATGCAAGAATTTGGGGCCGAAGCCTGGATTCCCTCTATGATATCTATTTCTATTATAAGAGAAATTGGACCCGTGCTTACTGCACTTATTTGTGCCGGTAAAGTAGGTTCTGGTTTTGGAGCCGAATTAGGAAGTATGAAAGTAACCGAGCAAATTGATGCTATGACTGTAAGTGGCACCAATCCGTTTAAATATATTGTGGTAACAAGAGTATTGGCCACCAGTTTAATGGTGCCAATTTTGGTTTTTTACGCGGATGGCATTGGTTTAGTTGGGTCTTATGTGGGAATGAATATAGATGGTGAGGTAAGCCCAACACTTTTTATTTCTCAAGCTATGGCCCCCGTTTCTTTTTATGATATATTTCCGGCTACTATCAAATCTATATTTTTCGGCTTTGCCATAGGCATAGTTGGTTGTTATAAAGGGTATAATAGTAAGGGTGGCACGGTAGGTGTAGGTAACGCTGCTAATTCCGCAGTAGTAGTTGCATCTCTGCTTATTTTTATCATTGACTTAATGGCAGTTCAGGTAAAACAACTGTTTTTGTAATAAAAATTTATGCAAACGCAAGAGCAAACAAAATTAAAAAGTACAGAAAATAATAATGAGGTAGTTGTGCAAGTGAAGAACTTGCGCAAAAGCTTTGGTGACCATACCGTAATAGATGACGTGAGTTTTGATCTGCATCGCAAAGAAAATATAGCCATATTAGGAAAATCGGGTACTGGTAAGTCTGTTTTGATAAAATCTATTGTGGGATTGCACGAACCAGATAGGGGAGATTTAATCGTATTAGGCAAGAACTTTAATCAGCTTGAAGATAAAGAACTGAACCAAATGCGGAGAAAAATAGGCTATCTGTTTCAGGGCGGTGCATTGTACGATTCCATGACTGTAAAACAGAATTTGCTATTTCCAATAAAAAGGCAAGGGCATGGACAACAGATGTCGGATGGTGAAATGAATGATGCAGTAGAGAACTCATTGAATGAAGTAGGTTTGGTTGAAGCAATTAATAAAACACCCGCAGAACTTTCGGGAGGAATGAAAAAACGAATAGCCTTGGCTAGAACTTTGATATTGCGGCCTGAAATTGTGTTGTATGACGAACCAACCACTGGACTTGATCCGGTAACTTCGAAAGAAATCAGTAATTTGATTTTAAAAATGCAGGATAAATTCGATATTTCCTCTATTACGATTACTCATGACATATCCTGTGTAAAGATTACAGCCGATCGTATTTTTATTATAAAAGAAGGCAAATGGGGTGCAGAAGGAACTTTTGATGAACTTGAAAGTTCTGATGATAAGTGGGTACGCTCATTTTTTCACTAATAATTAATTTTTTGATATGAATAGTAAACTAAAACGTAATATAAAATTAGGGACTTTTATAATTATAGGTATGCTGCTTTTTATCGCAGTGATCTATTATTTGGGTTCCAAACAAAATTTATTTGGATCTTCCTTTAAAGTAACGGCCGTTTTTGGCAATGTAAGCGGCCTTCAAGAAGGCAATAATATACGGTATGCCGGTATAAATGTAGGTACTGTAGAAAATATTGAAATAGTAAGTGACTCTACCGTGCAAGTGACAATGTTGATAGAAGAAAAAGCTGGCAAATTTATCAAAAGTGATGCCACTGTAACAATTGAATCTGCAGGATTGATGGGAAATAAGATTGTAACCATTTCCGCTGGTTCACCAGGGGCTAAATTTATCCAAGATAATGATCAACTTGCCTCGGAAGAACCTATAAATATTGATGAAGTGCTGAAAACCGTGCAAACTACCGGGCAATATGCCAGGCAATTTACTAATAATTTAGTAGAAATTAGTGAACTTATTAAAGAAGGTGAAGGGTTGGCTGGAACATTGATCGCAGATTCTTCAATGGGTAAAAGAGTAGAACAAATCGTGGCTAGATTTGAAAATACCAGTATTCAAACTATGGAAATTTCACGGGATATTAACCAGGTGACCGGCCAACTGGCGCAGGGAAAAGGTACGTTAGGTAGCCTAATTCAAGACGATAGCATGATCATATATATGCGTCACACGATGGACTCTTTGGCCATGGCTAGTGCTAATGCCGTAGCTATTACTCGAGAGCTTAGTAAATTTACTAATAAGCTCAATAATGAAAAAGGAGCGGTAGGAAGAATATTAACCGATACAGCCATGGCATCAAGTTTAGAAAAAACAATCACCAACGTAAATCAAGCGGCGCAAGAAATTGATGTAACAGCCGAAAAAGTAAATAACAGTTGGCTGTTAAATGGTTTATTTGGTGGAGGTAGCAAAAAAGATGATGAGAATTTGAACTAATCCTAATTTAGATGACCTTTATGGCCATCTAAATTACCATATATACAAAACCTTTTACTTCAGTGGGTTTATATTTAGTTTTTACAATTTCGCCATTTTCATTAATTTCTTGATGGTGAACAAAAGCACTTTTCACAAATGAAAATTGAAGTTGCCCAATTATTGGCTCCCCATCTATTGGGAAAATTGTATCAGTAGACTTATAATCATATCTATCAAATATTTCTTGGATAGCATCATCAATTGAGTTTTGTGCCAATGCATTTATGACCATTGGAATAAATAAAGTGATTAATAATTTTTATATATTTTTCATAATTTTTTATTTTTATTTAATTTTAAAATTAATATATCCCACTAGTTAAAAAAACATTTTATTTGTTTAATTACACGAGTGATTTTTGTCAAATGAAAAATGAAAGGTGTTACATGCTTTACAAGCCCTTCGGTTATCTTTCTCAGTTTGTAAGTGGTCAGCAAAAACGGAAAAAACCCATGTTAGGTGAACTTTACGATTTTCCGGTTGGTATTATGGCTATCGGCAGGCTCGATGCCAAATCTGAAGGGTTGCTACTGCTCACTACAGATGGTAAACTCAGCGAAAAAATTCGCGGTTCTGGAGTGGAAAAGGAATATTATGTTCAGGTGGATGGTTTGATAACTAATGAGGCAATTGATTTGCTGCGGAAAGGTTTTGAGATCAATGTGGAAGGGGTAATCCATCAAACCAAACCTTGTGAAGTAAGCAGACTGGAAAATGAATCCAATTTTCCTGCCAGAAAAATCCCGGTACGGGATGATCGACACGGCCTCACCAGCTGGATTGCCATTACGCTGACTGAAGGCAAATTTCGCCAGATAAGAAAAATGACTGCTGCGGTGGGTTTTCCTACGTTGAGATTAGTAAGGGTACGGGTGGGAGATATTTATTTAGGAGATTTAAAACCAGGTGAGGTACGCGAGGTGAATTATGAGGCAGCAAACTTTTCCTAGGCAGCAAACCCCTCCGAGAGTTCTGAACCCTCGGAGGGTGAGTGATACCATTTTATACAAATTTGGCTAACTATTCTAGAAATACCAATTCCCTCCGAAGGCCACAAGGCCCCCGAAGGAATAACTA
>CAZQEZ010000107.1:0-14067 GCA_964592475.1 uncultured Roseivirgaceae bacterium | reverse complement strand
AATGTTTTAGGATTAGGAATTGCCATTGCCTGTAGTATTGTTGCTTATTTAAATTATCAATTTGCAGGTTCCTATGATGAGGAACATGAGAATAAAGAGTTAATCTATCGAATAAATAGTAAAAGAACTTTTCAAGGAAAGAATACCATAATAGGATCTGTGCCCCGCCCGATGGGAGAACTTGTGGAGGAAAATATTGAAGAAATCGATATGGTTACTAACTATTTGCCAATAAGAAGCAATATTCGAGTTAGTGACGATCTTTTTCACGCTAACATTACTTATGTTGATCAGGAATTTTTTCATTTATTCAATTTTGAATGGATAAAAGGGGAGCCAGATTTAAGGCAAACGGCCAATATTTATATAAATGACGAAATAGCTAAAAAATATTACGGTAATGAGGATCCGATGGGAAAAGAATTTATTCACGTTCTCGACAGCGGCACCCGTAGTTATTATGTAGCAGGTGTATTCAAAAAGAAACCTAATAACTCCAGCTTCAGCTTTTTGGAATCTTTTACCGCATTTGAAAATTATTATATGGCTTATCCTAAGATGCAACGAGATGATTGGCTATTCTGGACCACACTGTTTATTCAGGTAAATGATACGACCAAGCTTAACATGATTGATGAACAGCTACAGGTTTATTTAGCCCCGCAAAATAAAGCAAAAGAAGATTTTCAAATTAGCAAATACTATTTGGATCCTTTTGAAGGAATGGCAGTAAGAGATGAACGAGAAGATATAAGCAGCAATACCGCAGAAGGCATGCCTTCTGCAGCAATTAATGCCCCATTTATCATGAGTGGATTGATATTGCTTTTAGCTTGTTTTAATTTTACTAACACTAGCCTTGCCCTCTCCGGCAAACGTATTAAAGAAATTGGTTTAAGGAAGGTAATGGGTGGATTACGTTCACAATTAATTAAGCAATTTTTACTTGAAAATATAATTTTATGCTTCTTGGCAATGCTTTTGGGCTTATTTATTGCCGAAATACTGGTAAAAGCCTATAGCTCGCTTTGGGAGTTTTTAACTATTTCATTAAGCTACCTCAACAATATTCCCTTGATATTATTTTTATTTGGCTTGCTTCTATTTGTGGGTATTGTAGCCGGAAGTTATCCGGCATTTTATGTAAGCCGTTTTGAACCAGCTAGTATTCTACGGGGCACTACAAAAATTGGTGGCACCAGCCCGCTTACCCGTACGCTACTTACCTTTCAATTTAGCATTGCTTTATTAGCCATTATTTCTGGTTTTGCTTTTGTAAAAAATGCCCACTTTCAGAAAAATTTTGATTTGGGTTATGATGGAGATGGCATTGTTCAGGTAAACTTGAAAAATAATGCAGAATACGAAATTTTTAGAAATGCTGCTATTAATAACCCTTTAATAAAATCGCATTCGGGTGTGCAATATTCTATAATGTCGTCGCGCCGCAATGATCCGGTAAAATACGAATCAACCGTGGAAGAAGTGGATATCTATGCTGTAGATGAAAATTATCTTTCTACCATGGGTATTGATTTATTACAAGGCCGCAATTTCAAAAGAGACAGTGAAACAGATCGTGAGGAATCAATTATAGTATCGGAAAAATTTGCATCTTTATTTAACTGGGATGATCCAATAGGCAAGCGGATTATTTGGATGGATACTGTTCAACTGTACGTTGTAGGGGTTGTTGAAGATGTTTACACATCAGCGCTATGGAGTGAAATGGAGCCTATGATGCTTCGCTATGCCTATAAAAAAGATAATCAGTATTTTATTGCTCAAACAGATCCTGACAAAGTAGTGGAAGTTAATAAATTTTTAGAAGTAAATGGAAGGAAATATTTGCAAATAGAATTTATACTGGATGGTATTTAAATGATGAGGTAACTGAATCAGCCATGGTGAATAACAATATTTTAAAGATGTTTTTATTTTTAGGTATCGTAGCTACACTATTGGCTTTATCTGGTTTGTTTACTTTAGTTTCACTCAATATATTGAAAAGAGTAAAAGAAATTGCGGTAAGAAAAGTATTGGGGGCAAGCATAAGCAGCATAGCAATTAAACTTAATTTACAATTTATCGTAATACTCTCAATCGCCATTGTCATTAGTTCTACTTTGAGCTATTTCATGATTGATGGATTAATGAGTAGTATTTGGACATACCACATCAATTTAAATATCTGGTTATTTTTATTTTCTGGCTTAACATTTTTATTAATTGCAATAGCCACAGTAGGAAGTAAAGTTATAAAGGCTGCCTCAATGAACCCGGTAGATGCTTTACGAAATGAATAAAAAATAGCCAGCAATGGATTTCATTGCTGGCTATTTTTGCATAATATCCATTGCTTTCCGAAATACCTTCTTCCAGGTTAAAAAGCTCATTTTTTCCGGTTTCATAATCCTCCAATATAAAACGACTTAAAGAATATCCAGCCATCCTCCTCGAAATCCAGCTGTCTTCAGTCCTTTTACTACATATCTATTTTCTTTCATTAAGTCCCAAATAAATTCATTACGGAAATTTTGTATTTGAATTACAGTTGGTCCTTTATTAATACCTATGTAATCTTTATCAAACCAGCCGGTAGTCTCATTGAAGGCATCGCGGAAACCGTATTTTCCATACAGATTATTACCAAATTTTATATACATATTTTCCAGTGCCAAAATACATTCTTCGGGTGCGAATGGAATAGAACCGCCTGCAGCAGTGGGGGCTATGGTACCATCATCTCTTACTTCAGTAGCAGCAGCGCCCCTGGCCCAGTAAGCAAAATACTCCATTGAATCTGTTTCAATTGAGCCTGGCCCATCACAGGCAGTAAGACCCCAGGTATTTTCATCATAGCCCACAAAATTACCGGGATTATCTATGCAATAAGCCCTGTTGGCCATAGTAGCTCTTCTACTGTTTTCAAAATAATCAATACCTTTTTCTCGCATGTAATTATCTTGAATACCTCTGAAGTCAATGTACATTTGGGAATATTGATGGCCAAATAAAGGGGCAAAATTTAAATGCTCATAGCCGTAAAAAGTTTGCCATTCATAAGTTTCCGTCCATTTTTCCCAGGCATTATCTGCTACGGGATGAGTGGGCGATCCCATGGCTAATATTAGCAATATCATTGCTTCATTGTAGCCATTCCAATAAGATTCGATAAAGCCGCTCTCGGGTTGCCATCCCATGCTCATAAGGCCATTTTCCATCATGGCCCAATCCCATTCTACCCGTTGATAGAGAGAGTCGGCGTAAGCTCTAATTTGTTTTTCGGGATCATTTTGTTGATCAAAATAAGTTTGACAGGATAATATTCCTGCCATCAGCAGACCTGTATCAATGGTACTCAATTCTACTTCTTCAAAACGGCTACCGGTATCCATATCCAAAAAGTGGTAAAAAAAACCTTTATAGCCATTGATGCCAGAGGGCCCAACAGACTGTGGCGATTGCCATAAAAATTTAAGTGTAGTAAGTACCCGCTCATTCGCCTGCTCACGAGTAATGTATCCATTTTCTACCCCAATTAAATAAGTGGTTAGGCCAAAACCCGTAGCGGCTATGCTGGAAAAGGTTTCAGTAGGTGAACGATCCGGAATTAATCCATTGCGGGGGTTGGCTTCTTCCCAGAAATAATGAAAAGCATCTTTTTGTAAGGTGTCGAGGGAAAAACTCTCTGTAGGTAATGGAGGGTTTTCATTGTTGGTAACCTCTTGATTTTTGCAGGTAGCTAAAAGCATTAAACCAGACAACGTGCATAGAATAATTTTCTTAAAAGTCATTTGATAGCAGATCAAGTTTTAAAATAAACTAATAAAAAATTTAACGAGGTAGATTAATGATGGTTTGAATATAATTCGTTTGATTTATTTGATGAATATTTGACTGGAGGTGTTATTTCAAAATCAATAAGCAAAAAAATCCCTCGGTGTAATTAGGTAATCCAGTTTAACATCATATTTATTTACGTCGCTAATTACCTCTACTGGCGGAAAGAGCGACAGGCCAACTTTAATAGCATCGCTGCGACATTGCCTGAGGAAGCGGTCATAAAAACCTTTTCCATAGCCTACCCTTTGCCCAAATCTATCTGCCACCAATAGCGGCATTACTACCAGGTCAATGTCTTCATCTGGGCAAAATTCTCCGGCAACTGGTTCTGGAATACCCCATTCGTTTTCCTGCATTTCCATATTTTGCGTATGATAAAAGTTTACCATCAGCTGGTTTTTGATATCGGTTTTAGAAATAGCAATTTTTTTTCCAAGGGAAATAGCCCGATTGATGATCGGCCAGGTATTTACCTCTTTATTTTTTTGAATAGGCAGGAAGGCATGGATTGTTTCGACTTTGCGCAGATTTATATGTTTGAAAAAGTCTTCGGCAATGAATCTGCTCATCGAATCTACCTCAGAGTCCGTCAGGTTAGTACGGCGACTTAAATATTCCTTACGTAAGAGTGCCTTTTTCATTCTTCAATTAATACATTGAATCTATAATCCAACGGATTGAATTTATCTATTAATTTTTTCAAAAAATCGCGGTCATTTAAATAAAAATTAAGAAAGTTATCTTTACGTTCTTGTAAACTTCCTTCCGGAAAAAGCTTTTCCTTCAGCTTTTCTACTTGCCGTAAAGCCACCTCCTGGTTATTTTCCTCCGCTTTTTTCAAACGTTTTTCCAGGTTATCTAGTATTTTTTCTGCTTTTGATTGTTCCGACCCCACTACTCCGGTTAGACTTTTATCTGTCAGTTCTGCTTTTTTTACAATTTCGGCAAAAAGCTGTTTTAACTTTTTCTTTTGCTCGCTCAATTGGTAAGCACCTTCTCCATTTTGTAAAATATATCGCTCCTTTAACTGATATTGATCAATAAACAAGTCAGCGGGTTTGATTGCCAGCTTGTAAAGTTTTTTGGTGCTTGATTTATTGACAACCAAGGCAAAATTACGAGGCATAACAATAGGAAATGGCACTTGATAATGCTGAAAAACTTCTTTTAATTGCAACCAATAAGCAACTTCAGCCGGACCTCCAATGTAGGCAATGTTTGGTAAAATCACCTCCTGATAAAGCGGTCGGGTAATTACATTAGGGCTTAATTTTTCCGGGGTTTCTTTTATAATTTTTTCCAATTCCTCTTCAGAAAATTTCAAGTCAGTATCCAGTACTTCAAATTTGCTATTTTCTCTTACCAGTCTTCCCCGAATATTTTCATCAAGATAAAAGAAGTTTATTTTACGTGAGAAAACCTGATTTCTATAGCCAGCCTGGCTCAGCTTTTCTGAAGTGGCTTCCACCAGGTGATTGGAATTTTCTTCAACAATATCCTGGCGCATGATTTCTGAAAATTCACTTTTCAATACTTGGTAATCCGCATCTACCACCATCAATCCTTGTGCTCCAAATAGTTCATTGGCAATATACCGGCTGGCATCTGAAAGATTATCCTGATTCAGATAAGCCCTTTCAAAAACTGGTAATAATTCAGGCAATTCTTCAGTCAATTGCTTCATGCCTTCTAGGCCAAATCTACCTACGGCACCTTTCTGCTCCGTTTGCCATTTATATTCCTGATTGAAGAGCCTGAAATGATTGATCTCGGCAAAATCATGATCTTCAGAGGCCATCCAGTAAACCGGTATAAAGTTATGATCAGGATATCTATCTTTGAGCTTACTAGCCAAATTAATGGTAGTAACAATTTTATAAATAAAATACAGTGGCCCTGTAAAAATATTGAGCTGATGACCGGTGGTTACAGTAAATGTTTTCTCCTCTTCCAGCAGCTTCAAATTTTCAGTGAAACGTGCCGATTTTTCTAAGCCTTGGTATTGCTGATTGAGCACCTCCTGAAGCGCTTTTCTTTTCCGGCTTTCAAAAGAGGATTTAGCCTCAATTTGCTTTTTAAAGTTTTCCAGGGAAGGATAGTGATGAAAAAAAGGTTTTAATTTTTCGTCCTGGTTAATGTAGTCTAAAAAAATAGAGGAAAAACAATTGGCTTCCTCCAGGTCAATTTTTTCTAATTTCATTCTGTAATTGGTTCTCCGTAAAGGTCAAATTCGGTGGCTTCCGTTATTTTCACTTGAGCAAAATCCCCGATTCGCAAGTAATTCTTATCGGCGGCAATCATCACCTCATTGTCTACTTCCGGTGAATCGTGCTCTGTTCTGCCTACAAAATAACCACTCTCCTTTTTGTCAATCAGCACTTTTTGATAAGTACCGATTTTTTGCTGATTAATATCGTAAGATATTTGCTCTTGTACTTCCATTACGGCGTTGGCTCGTTCTTGTTTCACTTCTTCAGGCACATTATCAGACATACTGTAGCTATGGGTATCCTGCTCGTGCGAATAGGCGAAAATACCGAGTCTTTCAAATTTATTTTCTTCTACGAAACCGAGCATTTCCTGAAAATGCTGATCAGTTTCACCTGGGTGGCCAGCAATTAACGTGGTACGGATTGCCACGTTGTCTATGGTACTACGAATTTTATCCAACAAGCGCTGGGTACGATCGCGGGTGATGCCCCGGCGCATGATTTTCAGCATTTCGTCGGAACCGTGTTGCAGAGGCATGTCCAGGTAATTACAAATGTTTGGATGGGCTGCCATTACCTCCAGGATGTCTTCGGGAAAGCCAGAAGGGAAAGCATAATGTACGCGTATCCATTCCAAACCGTCAATAGCAGCAAGTTTTTCAAGCAGTTCCGACAGGTTTCTTTTTTTGTACAAGTCCAGGCCGTAGTAAGTGCTATCCTGGGCAATCAATATTATTTCTTTTACACCCCGGCTTACGAGGGAACGTGCCTCAGCAACCAGCTCTTCCATGGGTTTAGAAACATGCTTGCCCCTCATTAGCGGAATGGCGCAAAAAGAACATGGCCTGTCGCAACCTTCGGATATTTTAAGATAAGCAAAATGTTTATCAGAAGTATAGAGGCGCTCCCCTACCAGTTCGTGCTTATAATTGGCTTTAAATTTTTTAAGTAAATCAGGCAGCTGGTTAGTACCAAAAAATGCATCTACAGTGGGAATTTCCTGCTCCAATTCATCTTTATAGCGGTGCGAAAGGCACCCAGTCACGTAAAGTTTATCTATCAGCCCTTGCTCTTTGGCGTCTGCATAGCGCAAAATGGTATCAATAGATTCTTGCTTAGCATTATCGATAAAGCCACAGGTATTGATGATAATTACGTTGGCATCGTCTTTCAGAGATTCATGTGTGGCATTGATCTTGTTGCCTTGAAGCTGGGTAAGGATCACTTCCGAATCTACCAGGTTTTTAGAACAACCCAGGGTAACGATATTTACCTTATCTTTTTTAAGTCCTTTAGTTTTCAAATTGAGTTTTTAGTTTAAAATTAAAATTGACCAGCAAAATTAACAAAAACTAGGCAGAATAAGTTTTTGGCACATCAATTGTCTTGAAGTTTAGGTAACTTTGCCTCCTACTATTCTAATATGAAAATATTTATTAAGACAATAATACCTGTTATTATAGTTGTAAGTATGATTAGTTGCTATGATAATTCAGAGTGTGTTACTGAAAATTTACCATTTGCAGTGGTAGTATTTAGAACAGATTCTCAAAATTATACTTATCAGCTTCCATTAGATAATTTGCGAGATACAGTCACCTATGGATTTGATTCCATTATTGTTGGGCAGCTTTCTGTAATTTATAGCCGCAAGCAGCGGCTTATACATCCGGATTGTGGTATTGAAACTGTATTTGAAATAGACACTGCTTTAACGCCACTGTCAAATAACCTAAGCATAGTAGATAAAGAAGTAAAGAAACCAATTAGTAATAACATTGAAATTGTACTTTAAATATCTTTTATCCATTTTATTGCTTGTCTGCATTAACCCCCTTCAGGCACAGAAAACAATTATGCTTAATGGATTACGAGTAGGAACTGATCTTAATTATTTAGGCAGTTCACTTTTTAATGAAAATGTAAGCCAATATGAAATTAATGGCGACTTGGATTTAAATAGGTACTTAGTAAATTATGCATTTGGTATAGCTGATTTTCAGAGAATAGGCGAATCATTTGCATATGAAACTACCGGTTCCTACTTCAAAGCAGGGTTAGATGTTAATTTTATTAATAATCTGGAGGGTAATAACGCTGTGTTTGTAGGTTTACGATATGCTCAAAGTGGGTTTTCTGCTAATTTAGAAAGATCGTTTTTAGATGGAAATGGAGAGGTAAGTCAAGTTGCATCCTTTGAAGAAAATGATTTAAGCTCCTCTTGGTTTGAAGGTTTAGTTGGTATAAAGGTAAACGTATGGCAGAATATCCATATGGGTTTTACAGTATCCAATCGATTTTTAAACTCCATTAGTGGAGAAGATGATCTTTTGGCTTATGAGGTTCCTGGTTTCGGTCTTGCAGAAGCAGGTAGTTTATGGCGTTTCAATTACAAAATTCAATATTATATCCCCTTTCGCAAGCAAAAAGATTTGGATGCTAAACCGGCAAATCAATAGATATAAGCTAAGCTTTTTCCAAAAATAACCTGCTAAATATACTTCAAATTGATTATTTTTACATTCATTTTCAAAATTATGACGGGGTAAAATGAAAATTGAATCTGTTAAAAACAAGAACCAAATCAAAAGATTTTTAACACTTCCTATTGGATTAAATAAAAACTTTCTGCAATGGATCAGACCTTTGGACAAGGATATTGAGTCGGTTTTTGACCCTGAGAAAAATAAGTATTTTAGACATGGTGAAATCAACCGCTGGATACTACAAACTGACCAGGGGGAAACCATCGGTAGGGTGGCAGCGTTTATCAACCAAAAAACAGCTGATACTTTTGATCAGCCAACCGGTGGTATGGGTTTTTTTGAATGCATCAATGATCAAGCCGCCGCTGATTTATTATTTGATACTTGCAAAAAATGGCTTCAAGAGAGAAATATGGAAGCCATGGATGGACCCATAAATTTTGGAGATCGTGATCGCTGGTGGGGCCTTTTAGTAGATGGTTTTGATCTGGAACCAAATTACTGCTCACCTTATAATCCTCCTTATTATCAGCTTTTATTTGAAAACTATGGATTTCAAGTGTATTTTAAACAGTTTACCTACGCGCGTAATATGCATGAAGCCGCTATTGATAAAGACCTGGCTACTAGAATTAAACTCAAAGCTAAACCCATAAGAGAGAATCCGGAATTTAAGTTTGAGCATATTAACAAGAAATTTCTGGCAAAATATGCTGAAGATTTTCGCTTCGTGTACAATAAGGCATGGGTAAAGCACCTGGGTGTGAAGGAAATGAACAAAGAGCAGGCTGTTTCAATTATGAATAAACTTAAACCGATAATTGATGAAAGGTTGATCTGGTTTGGATATTATCGAGACGAGCCGGTAGCTTTCTACATTGGGTTACCAGAACTCAACCAGATTTTCAAATATGTAAATGGTACCCTGAACCTTTGGGGAAAATTGCAATTCATTTATCATAAAAAAATGAAAACAGTAAAAAAAATGTTTGGTGTTTCTTTTGGTGTTGTCCCCGAATGGCAAGGAAAAGAAGTAGAAACTGCATTGATCGATGCATTTTCTGAAATTGCCTGGCACAAGTCTTTGGAATACAATTATGTGGAAATGAACTGGATTGGTGACTTCAACCCTAAAATGATGCATATCGTCAAAAATTTGGGAACCAACATTGTAAAAACACATGTAACCTACCGAAAGCTTTTTGATGAGGCAAAACCATTTGAAAGATCACCCATAATTAAATAACTAAGTATGCAAACTTTTATAGTTAGAGAAAAGGAAGAATCAAAGCTGTATTTTACATTTATGGCAGAAACACCTGATAAAGATAATATAGCAAAATTGAGGCAGGTCGATTGCAGCCCTGAACAGTATCATTTCGAAAAAGACATAGTGTACCTATTTGCTGCCACTGGCTATGGCAGAGCAAAACTGAACAATAGTTTTATCGAAAAAAAGCTTAATGTGGCTGCTACCACGCGTAATTTAAATACAGTAAATAAGCTATTGCAAATGAGTAAAAATTAGACGGTAATAATTTTTCAGCATCAATACTATCCGGCCTTTTAGTGCTTTCATCAGTGCATTGATGAAGCATTCGGGCCGGATTGATAGCTCAAAATTTTATTTTTGATCTGAAGCTATTCTTCCTTTTTTTGTAAAAATCTGACCCGAAAGCTTTCATTCCAACTACTTCATTTCTCTAATGCCCATATTATAAAGTGTAAAGGCATATTTGTCAGCAATTTCCTGTATGATTTTGCTGGCTGGCTTACCTGATCCATGTCCTGCTGCAGTTTCTATTCTTATCAAAGTAGGATTGCCACAGCTTTGATGCTCTTGCAAGGTAGCAGCAAATTTGAAAGAATGTGCTGGTACCACGCGGTCGTCATGATCGCCGGTGGTTACTAAAGTTGCAGGATAGCAAATATCATCTTCCACATTATGTAATGGCGAATATCCTTTTAAATATTCAAACATTTCTTTTGATTGATCAGCGGTGCCATAATCAAATGCCCAGCCTGCACCTGCTGTAAATTTATGGTAGCGCAGCATATCCAGCACTCCAACTGCCGGCAATGCTACTGCCATCAGGTCAGGCCGCTGCGTCATTACTGCACCTACAAGTAAGCCACCATTGGATCCACCGGCTACTGCCAATTTATCAGACGACGTGTAATTATTCTCAATCATGTATTCTCCGGCTGCAATAAAATCATCAAACACGTTTTGCTTATTCATTTGGGTTCCGCCCAGGTGCCATTCTTCTCCATATTCGCCTCCTCCACGAAGATTGGCGTGAGCATATATGCCACCTTTTTCCAGCCAGGCTAGCCTGGATACACTGAAAGATGGCAATAAGCTGATATTAAATCCGCCATAACCGTAAAGGTAAGTGGGATTGTTGCCATCCAGTGATATGCCCTTTTTATGTACAATAAACATGGGCACTTTGGTGCCATCCTTACTAGCGTAAAATACTTGCTTGGTTTCAAAATCGTTGAAGTCAAAATCTAATTTTGGCTGCCAAAATAATTCACTATTTCCTTTGTCCAGATCATATTTAAAAATGGTTGAAGGATAAGTAAAAGAGGTAAAACTATAATAAATAACCGTATCTTCCTTTTCTCCCATAAGGCCACTTACATTACCGAGGCCGGGCAATTCAATTTCTCTCACCAGATTGCCATTCATATCGTACTGCTTAGCAACCGAATGAGCGTCCACCGTGTATTCGGTCATGATATAATTTCCTGCCGTGGAGGCACTTAAAACATTTTCAGTTTCGGCTAATACAATAATCCAGTTTTCTTGATCCGGAGCGGCTACGTCTATGGTAATTACTTTACGGTTTGGAGCTTCATAATTCGTTAATACATACAATTTTGAACCTTGATTGCCAATCACGTTAAAATCTTTATTTTCAATATCATCTACAATAGGAATTATCGCACTGTCTTCGTCATCTAATTTCTTTACATATAAATGATTGCCACTTGTTGAGCTGGAAGCGCTAATGATTAAATATTGGTCATCTTCGGTTACATATCCTCCTATATACCGATAAGGGTCTTTTGAACCACCAAATACTAATTTGTCACTACTTTGGGGAGTACCTAATTTATGATACATTAGTTTGTGTTGGTCTGTCATTGCCGAAAGCTCGCTACTTTCCTCGGGCTTATCGTAGCTACTGTAATAAAATCCCTCTTTACCACTCCAACTCAAGCCAGTAAATTTAGCATCAACTATTGTATCACCTACCATTTCTTTGTTTTCGGTTTGGAGGACTACAATTTGACGCCAGTCTGATCCGCTTTCTTGAATAAGCATGCCTACCAATGATCCATTTTCAGTAAATCGGGTGCCGGCCAGGGCAATGGTTCCTTTTTCACTAAATTGATTAGGATCGATAAAAACTTCAGCATCTCCTTTTATTTCTTTGCTTCGGTACAATACGTCCTGGTTTTGCAGCCCATCATTTTTATAAAAATAGTACCAATCGCCATGTTTACGAGGCGCGGTTCTTTTTTCGTAATTCCACAATTCTTCTATCCGGCTTCGCAGCTGTTCTCGATAGGGTATATTTTTTAAATAATCGAAAGTAACATTATTTTGAGCTTCTACCCATTCTGCTGTTTCTTCGGATCTGTCATCTTCGAGCCAGCGATAAGGATCAGCTACCTGCTCACCAAAAAAGGTGTCTACTGTATCTATTTTCCTGGTTTCAGGATAAATAATTGCTTGTTTTTCGCCGTTTTGATTGGATTCACAGCCCATTATTATTATTGATATTAAAATAAAGCTTACAATTAAATTCTTCATTATTCTCCTTTTATTTAATTAGATCAAAACCTGTATACGGTATTAGCACTTCAGGAATTTTAATGCCATCTTTTGTTTGATTATTTTCTAATAGTGCTGCTACAATTCTAGGCAATGCCAAAGCACTACCATTTAACGTATGAAGCAGCTGAGGCTTGCCTTTACCATCTTTTTTGTAACGTAATTTGAGTCGATTGGCCTGAAAGGTTTCAAAATTACTCACCGAGCTTACTTCAAGCCACTTTCGCTGCGCACCGGAATATACTTCCATATCGTAAGTTAAGGCTGCAGTGAAACCCATATCGCCACCACAAAGTTTCAAAACTCTGTAAGGAAGTTCCAACTTTTGCAAGAGGCTTTTCACATGGGCTACCATTTCATCCAATACCTGGTAAGAATTTTCTGGTAAAGAAATTTGCACTATTTCTACTTTGTCAAATTGATGAAGGCGATTTAAGCCCCTTACATGAGCACCCCAACTACCGGCTTCCATCCTAAAGCATGGGGTATAGCCCACGTTTTTAATAGGCAAGTCGGCATCGGTCAATATCACGTCACGATAAATATTTGTGATTGGCACTTCTGCCGTGGGTATAAGATAATAGGAAGTGCCGGCTATCGGATACATCTGGCCTTCTTTATCGGGTAGTTGACCAGTCCCATATCCACTTTCTTCATTGATCAATACTGGCGGTTGAATTTCAAAATAACCTGCTGCCAAGGCTTCGTCAAGAAAAAAATTAATTAATGCTCTTTGTAGTCGGGCACCTTTGCCTTTATAAAATGGAAAGCCTGCTCCAGTTACTTTATTTCCCAAATTAAAATCAATGATATCATAATTTTCAATTAATTCCCAGTGTGGTTTCGCGTAATCTGGCAATTCAGGTATTGCATCTATAGAATAAACCACTTCATTATCTTCAGCTGACTTTCCGGCTGGTACAGAGGAATGTGGAACATTGGGTATGGATAACAAAAGCCTGGTAAGAGCCTCTTCTGACTGGTGCATTGTTTTTTCCCAGTCCTTGCTTTTTTGTTTTAATTGAGCCGAATTTTTCTTTGCTTCTTCAGCTTCAGCTTTCTTTCCCTCTTTCATCAGTATACCTATTGATTTAGAAATAGTATTACTCTCAGCCAAAATATTATCCAGATAAGTTTGATTCTCTCGACGGTTTTTATCTAACTTTATTACCTCATCAATTGTCTGATCTACGTCTTTCAATTGCCTTTTTTTAAGACCCTCAATTATTTTTTCTTTATTTTTAATGATTTGGGAAACTTGTAACATTTACTTGGTGTTTTAGTTTAATTAATAGAAAAAAGTATCTTTTGGCTGTTTCAAAGCGGCAAAGTTAAACATTTTTAAAGAAAAATATTTATCAATATAAGCTTGACAAGTAATTGGCGATCGCATATTATTGCATTGTCTAATTCAATAGTACTTAGCAAAAGTATTTTTTTTAAGGTTCATACCAGAAAAATTCTTATAATTTCATAGTAAATAATTCTCAACAATTTTTAAAATTCCCAACTTAAATTGGTTTAATCCTATTGATTACTAATTATGTATAATATCGAAGATTTAAATGTAAGGCTTCTATCTGAGCTAAAGGAAATCGCTGAAGATTTAGGTGTAAAAAACTACAAAAAGCTTCCCAAGAAAGAATTGATTTATAAAATTCTAGACCAGCAAGCAGTA
>CAZQEZ010000106.1:1528-14071 GCA_964592475.1 uncultured Roseivirgaceae bacterium | reverse complement strand
TATTTTTTCTTCCTCATTATCGGCAAAATGCTCCAAAATTAACCAGGCATCAGGATCATAGCTCCAAATTTCGTCACCCATACGTTTAAGTAAAGCAATACGCGAGTCATCTTTTGCACTCCAAACTCCCACATCGGTGGTGAATTTTTGGGTAAACCCTTTTGACAAATCGTAACGGAAACCGTCTACCTTGTACTCATTGAGCCAATAATGGCACACGGTATCCACGTAATACTGGGTATATGGGCTTTCGTGGTTCATATCCACGAAAACGTTGAATGGGTGCCGGGCTTCCCGATTAAACATCGGATTATCAGCCGCCAGTTGGCCATTTTCCTGGTACATCACCAGGTATGGATTGGGATATTCCTGCTGGTTGAGCACGATATCCAGGATAACTGCCATTCCCTGAGCATGGGCGGCATCTACAAACTGTTTGAATCCTTCGCGGGTTCCATAGGCCTTATCTACGGCGAACATGAAGTTGGGATTGTAACCCCAGCTGTCATTACCATTGAATTCCATGATGGGCATCAGTTCAATGGCATTCACTCCCAATCTTTTTAAATAAGAAAGGGTATCGATCAGGTTCTGATAACTTCTGTCATCCGGGGCAAAGAAATCGCGGATCAGCAGTTCATATACTACCAGGTCTTCTTTTTTAGGTCTGTTATAATCCAGGTGCTGCCAATTGAAGTCAGTTTGACCAGTTTCAAATACTGAAACCCGATTATAAAACCATGTGTCGCGCAAAGCTGCCACAGGATAAGGCTTCAGGTTAGGATAAATGCTTTCCGGGATCCATTGATCATCCGGATCTAAAATTTTATCGGCAAATGGATCGGCTACATAATGGTCATCCACGAAATATTGATAGGCATATTCTTTACCGGAAGTGAGGCCGCTGAGTTCCAACCAGAAGAAGTCACCGTCTTTATACATTTTGTAGGAGTTATCTATTTGAAAATTGGTAATTTCAGAAAGCACGTAAACGGTTTCTTTGCCAGGAGCCATTAAGCAAAGGGTAACTTTTGTATCGTCGGAGTGATAATTAATACCGGGAATTATGCCTGCAGGGCGGGCTAGTGAAGCAGATTTTTCACTGATAAGCAAATCAAAGTTAATGGTACTATCTCCACTGCTACCTACAACTTCTAAAGCTACAGGGTAGGTACCTTGATTTAAAGAGGCTGAATAAGTATAGTTATAATTTTGGATGTTTGCTTGTGAGTTTATAGTACTGCCATTAATTTTTAAAGTAAAATTAGCGTTTTCATTTGCAGTAGCTGAAAAAGTCAGGCTATTACCTTTCATCACAAATGCAGGTGTTGATGATGGTTCAGTTAGCCTGGCAACAAAACAGCTACTTAGTGGTGTAATAGAAGTTATAAAGTCAGCTGTCTGTCCATCGGCCCAATCATTACCTTTCATCAGCATGCCAATTTGAGTGGCATCACAAATAGGATCGGAGAAAAGATCCTGAGGTTTAAATGTCAACGAAAAAGTAGTTTTTCCATCCGCAACACTTTTATTGAATTTGGCATTTTCTGTCAATGTGGGATTGCTTGATGCCGGATTGATGTTGTACTTGGCATTAATCGTTGTATTGGGAATCCAAACCCATATATATGCTGCATCCAAATTAGCTAATGAAGTACCAGTTGCGTCATATACCACAGTTATTCCCGTGTTAGCATCAAATGTTGGTGGAGTTATCGTTGGATCAATTTCTACCTGAGCCAAAGTGGCACCAAGAGTGGCCAGGGTAAGCCCAGCAATAAGATATAATATTTTCATCATGCTATTCATTTTTTATTGATTGTCAGGATCGTTACCAGATGATTTTACAAATTAGTTTAAGGTAATAATTAGGCGTTTCCAATTGCAGGAAACACCTAATTAATGTTAAATCAAATCTAGTTTTTCACTAATGTATAAGAATATCCTGCCGGATCAAGATTAAGGTTAACGGTATAGTTGCCAGCTTCAGCAATAGCAATGTTAGCACCGCCTTTTTCCAGGCTGCCATCAGCATTGTTATCTCCAAAGTTTACATCCCAACCATCATTTTCACGGAATTTCATTTCACCTGGAACTAAATCAAGAGTGATAGTCCATTCAAAACCATCAACATAAGTCATGTCTGTATCGGAATCCCATCCTGTAGGCGTTGCGCTACCGATAACTCCCCAACTCGAAGGTGTAATGGTATATTCATTTTCAACAAGATTAAGATTGATTCGATAAAACCCATCTGATTCTACTACTATATTTTCCTCACCTTCTTGAAGGACCTTTCCAGAAATAATTTCATTTTCTACTGCTCTTGTTCCTGGTTCTCCCCCCCTGTCTCCAGGCCAATCTTTAATCTCTAAAAATTTAAAACCATTGCCTTGATCAGGTGGAATCACTTTTAATGGTGAAAATATCTCAAATCGTCCTATACTTTCAACCACCATCGGTAAAGAATTTGCTGGATCCCAGCCAATTGGTGTACTACCACCTACCAGGAACATTTGATTGGGATACCTGATAAATTCGAACCAAACAAATTGACTTTCGGAAGTGAAAGAAACTTCACCAACAGAAGCTTCTACCTGCCAGTAGATACCGTCTGTATATTGGAGCGAATCCAGCATATCCATAAAAGCCTTATTCGTTACTGTAAGAGATGAAGTTGCTCCGGCATCATCGGCGTCTACCACTACATTAGTACCTGAGAAATCTTCTTCTGTATTAAATACTACTTGATAAGTAACTGCCTCTGAATTGGTGGCAGTGGCATCTTCCCAGTCAATTACCAGATTATCACCAGAAGTATTTACAGTAACTTGTTCATTTTTTGCAGGTGCCAATAGTGCAAAATCAGAGATACCCACAGTTGGTACATTGAAAGTGATTTCATGAGGAATCATGGCCTTACGCATATTCGTACCCGAAGGATGATTGGTAATAGCTTCAGTAGTCCAAATGAAAGTATTAACACCAGCTTGTTGTACCGCATTAATTACATCTCCCATATTTAAAGTGACCTGATTGGCCTTACCGTCATTATTAGCAGGTACTGTTAAAATTGGATCGCTAAAATCACCATTTTCCAGATCCATTAAGAAGTTGTAAGTAACTTCGCCGCCCAAGCCAGTCTTAGCTTCTTCCCACTCAATTGTTACGGGTTTTGCTGGTGTGCCAGGATTAAGCATTACATTGGCAAAATTTGCCGGAGCAACTAATTCAAAATCATTAATTCTTTCTCCCGTGCCTTCATTATCCTCCCATGGATCTTGTATATCACAAGCACCTAGTAAGAAAAAAGGTAATATGTATAATAATATATTTATCTTTTTCATAATCATCAATTATTTAAGGTCGAGGAATATAAGTTGAAATTCCTGAGTTTGTATTTCAGCATCATCTTTACTTGTAAAAACATATTTAATGGATGCTATATCTTCGGAAACATTAGGAATTGAATAGGAAGGAATAATTCTGATTTGATGCAGACCATTTCCTTCATTAACCATATCAGCTACATAAGCATCTCCTAACTGTTGGTCAGCCTCATTGTATGCTTTAACCTCAATAGAGAAATCTGCCAATTCATATTTTACTTCGGGTGAGTCAGACAGTTTTTGATCGAGATACAGGGTAACTACATCATCCTCGGTAGCTTTATTAGGGAAAACTCTGTTTACAACTGGAGTAAAAGTAAGAGGGGTAACGTTATAACTTGCATCAGAGGTTTGACCCAGTGACCAATCATTACCTTTTAGCAAAAAGCCTATAGTCTTTAATTCAGAAGGAGACTTGGCAAAGAAATCCTGTAGTACCAAAGTAATTGTATATACATTAGGATTAGTTGCACTGCGAGTCATTTTGGCATTTTCAGTGAGCTCAGTATCACTTTGAGCAGGATTGACATTAGAAGGGGCTTCACAATCAGATGTACATCCCTCGATAATCCAACTCCACATCCAAACATCTCCAGTAAATCCATCTAAACCAGTACCAGTTACATCAATATTCAATGTTACTTCGTCTTCCGCAGTAAAAACTCTTGGTTCAGTTGATAAAATAGGCTGAGCATTTACTGCTACCACTATCAACAAGACCATTATTTTGATTAATATTATCTTTTTCATAATCTGAAATCTATTTTTTGAATTCATAAATATATTCAAGCACATTGTCCATTCGGTCTCCTTTATCCTCCAGGCGAGCTTTCTTCATTGTAATCACACCAGCACCAATTTCCGCGAAAGAACCTATGGTGAGCTGAAATGAATCAGAACCGCTGGTGAAAGTGACAATGCTTGGAAACATTTGATCGTCCACCGCCCATAAGCCTGAAGAAAGTCCACCTAGAATATTAGGAGCATTGCTGCTTTCCAAAGTAAAAGTATTATCAGTATTGAGTGTCAAAGTAACCTCAGTGTAAGGAAATGCATTGGTAATATCCTGCACCTGTGCGAAGAATGGAAATCCTTTGCGTACAGCATCTTTATCTTCCTGGGTTACTTTAGTCAAAGACCAGGTACCAGTCAATTGCGAAACTCGATCAGCGCGATCACCTAAGGCTGGAAACTCATCAGGTGAACAGCTTGCCAATATTAAAATTGAAAATATAAATATTAAAATCGTTTTCATTTGTTTATAATTTTTTAGTTACAACCACCTTCTGGATTTAAAGTAAAACCCTCTATTGCTATTTCAGATGCCGGGAATTGCAGTACCATACCGTCACAATCCCAGGGAGCATTTCTGATCAAGATGTTCTCACCTTTTACTGCTCTGCGTTTAAGCTCATGCAATCGTAAACCTTCTCCACCAAACTCTTTTCTACGTTCACTTCTTGCTTCAGAGATAACTAGCCCTGCAGAAGAACCAGCATCCAATAGATTCACTTCTGCTCTATCTTTGATCAAGTTGATATATTCTATCGCTTTAGGTAAATTTTGATCCAATTCACCATATGATTCTGCTGCAATCAGCATCATTTCGGTAAGGCTGGTTACGGTTACATTGAAATAATCCATATTGAATTTGGTGAAAACTCGATTATTTCCAACTGCTTCAACCCAATTACTTCTTAAATCATTAGTGTTAGATTTCAATAAATTGAAATAGTCTTGACTAACTAAAAGAGTAGGAAAATTATCATCCTCTACACCTCTCGAATCGTACCCTCCTGTAAATAATGAAGCTCTGTTATCTTCTAACCCTGTACTTATAACAGTAAACACAGCCTCCGAAGATACATCTGTTGAAAAACGGTTATTAATATCATCAGAAAATATAAATGATCCTTCTTCAATAACTCTGGTGGCATATTGTGCAGCATTAGCAAAATCATTCATTTGAAAATGAACCTTAGCCAAAAATGCAGAAGCTGAATAGGTCGTGGCATAGTTGCCATTTTCCATTGGTAATAAATCTTCTGCATCTTCTAAATCTAAAATGATTTGTTGATAAACATCAGCAACTGAAGCTCGATTAGCCGCTTCAATTTCAGTATTTGTTTTAATTACAATACCAATATGAGTATTATCTTGGGTAAATCCATAAGGTTGAGCAAATAGACGAACCAATTCGAAGAGACTAATAGCTCTTAAAAATTTAGCTTCACCTTTGAACCTATTTTCAATTGCTTCATCCAAATTTAAATTTTCCACATTTTCTAACACTAAATTGGCCCTATAGATTGTTTCATATGGGTTTTTATAATAATCCCCAACATCAGAATTAAAAAAATCAGAAGCTCGGTTATAAACCTGAACCAGATTTCCTGAATTTCCTTCTATAAATAGATTATCGGCCAATAACTCAACCAGCCTCTGGTTCTTGCCATTGTAAGCATTAGCGTTTACGTCATAAGCAGAATTCAATAGTTCTTGTAAGTCCTGCTCATTAAGTACGGCTTCATCAAATCTCACCTGGTCTGCAGGTAATTCATTTTCCAGCAGATCTTCACAAGCAGAAATGCTAAAAAACAAAATCATTATTAAGATATATTTATATACTTTCATTTTATTCAATTTTTTAGAAAGAAACATTTAATGTTAAATTGTAAGACCTCTCCTGGGGAGGAGTTAAGTAAGTAATGTTAGGACTTAAATTTCTATCAGTTACACTATCAAAATCTCTGGCAATTTCTGGATCCAAGCCGGGAAATTTAGTGAATGTAAGTAAATTTGTGCCACTCAAAACTATCCGAGCATTAGAGATTCCTACATTTGATAACAAATCCGGAGGTAATGTATAGCCTAATGAAAGGTTTCTTAATCTCACAAAAGAAGCATCGTGAAGATAAAGGTCTGTGTTAAACCATTCCTTATCATTACCATGTTCTGCTGGCGATAAGGTAACTTTAGGATATTTAGCTTCATCACCAGGTTGTCTCCAGCGGTTTCCTACATCTTCTCTTACATTCCAATCAGTTAAAAACGTCAATTGTCTTTTAGATGAGGAATCATAAATATTACCACCGATGGTGTATACAAACATAAAGTTCAAATCAAAATTTTTGTAGGTAAATGTATTAGCAAGGCTACCAATGGCATCTGGCAAAACATCCCCTACTGGTTGTCTGTCTCGCTCTTCATTGTACTCATAAGTTAGATTACCATTAATATCCAAATACATAGGTCTACCATTGTCTGGATCAACCCCGGCATAAGGAATAAGGAAATTAGTTCCTACTGGATAGCCTTCAACAATACGAGTATCATTAGTTCCACCACTAACTGCATCTTCAGAATATCCGCCAATAGACAATACTTGGTTTGTATTATAGGCAATGTTAAAATTAGAACTCCAGGTAAAGTTTGGAGTTTGGACATTAATTGTCTTTAAAGTACCCTCTATACCTCTGTTATTTATTTCACCTATATTTTCCCAGAAGTTACCAAATCCATTATAGTTAGGTAAGATCAGACTCATTAGCACATTGGTAGTGTTTCTATCATAATAAGACATTTCCAAATCAACCCGCTGATCTAATATACCCAATTCAAAACCCAAATCTATATTTCTTGTGGTTTCCCATTGCAAATCTGGGTTGGGAACTTTATTTTGAAATCTGATTGGAAGATTGTTATAAATAGTTCTATCATCAGGGACAGAATATGTTCCTATCCACTCGTTAGCCGGGAAATTTGAGTTACCAGTAATTCCGTAAGCCGCTTTTAATTTCAAGAAATCTATAAAACCTGCATTTTTCATAAAATCTTCTTCTGAAATCATCCAAGCACCTGATAATACCGGAAAAAAGCCAAATCTGTTTTCTGAACCGAATCTGGAAGACCCATCTGCTCTAGCAGTAGCCTGAAAAATATATCTATCTTTTAACGTGTAATTAATTCTTGTGAAAAAGCTTAGGAAAGACCACTTCTCATTGCTTAATATGTCAAGATTTTCAGTATTAACACTATCAGAAATAAAATTTGTTCCTTCTTTAAATTGAGTACCATTTATATTAGTACCAAGGTAAACTATGTTATTTCTGCCGGAAGTTACTGATTGTTGATACTCAGAACCAACCATGAATTTAAAACGGTTTTGATCATTAAGATTCCAATCATATTCAGCTAGAGCACTCATATTGAAATTTTTGACAAAACGCGAATCTCTTTCTGCTCTATTTTGAGGAGTTTCGTCTGTTCCATCATTATCAAGATCAGAAAATTGATTTCTTAATAATCCTGACTCCCACTGATCATTATGTTGTTCTAAGTAATCATAACCACCTGTAAGCGTAAAATTCAAATCCTTTATGGGATTATACTTAAGCGCTAAAGTATTAATGGTTCTATTGTCTACGGTGTAACCAGAAAAATTATTATTGGTAAATAATGGATTAGCTATTGTTCCAACATTTCCTCTAAAGTATTCACCCTCTTCATTGAAAACAGGATATATGGGTAAGGCTGTTGACATAGCATCGCCTAAACCTCCGGTGTAAGAAACTCTTACTCTTCTATTTAAGCCTTGTGAAATTGATGAAGATAGACTGACGTCTAAATTATTGGTTAATTCATAATCAATATTAGCCCTCAAACTCATCCGTCTAAAAGAATTATCTTTCAAATAAGATTCATTATTGGCATAAGAACCTCCTATATAGGCAGCCATTTTTCCTAGGCTGAATCTTGAAGAAAGATCATATTGCTGTCTTATACCAGTTTGAGTAAGTAGATCCCACCAATCGGTGTTATGTTGAGAAGCTTCATTAAATGCAGCTAAACGCTCTTCAGGACTAGCTGTAGCGGATGAATAACCTGGTAACCAAACAGCACCAGTATTACCATCCAGTTCCCAGGCTTCCTGACGTAATTGCAGCCATTCCTGAGAATTGAGTAAGTTTGGTTTAGCTACTGGCTGTGATGTACCTACGTTGGCAGAGAAGTTAAAAGTTGGTTTTCCACCTAATTTTCCTCTTTTAGTAGTAATTAAGATTACGCCATTTGAACCTCGAGAACCATAAATACCAGCCGCAGCTGCATCTTTTAGAATTTCAATAGATTCAATGTCATTAGGGTTAATTGAAGCTAATGGGTTGTTGTTGAAGGCACCATTCTGCCAGTTAGCTTCTGCTAGAAAATTATCTGCAGTAATAGGAATTCCATCCACTACATATAATGGATCACCATTTGCAGATACTGAGGCAATACCTCTTATTCTGATAACAGAACCAGCACCAGCTATCCCACTACCCTGTATTACTTGTACTCCAGCCGCTTGTCCTTGTAAGGCCGCCTCAAAAGAAGGAACCGCAACTTGTTGCAATTTTGCTCCATCTACTTTAGAAATGGACCCCGTAATTTCTCTTTTGGTTTGGGTACCATATCCCACTACCACAATTTCCTGAAGAGATTGCACATCCGGCGTTAAACCTACATTAATAGTAGATTGATTGCCTACCTGCACTTCTTCTGAAGTATAACCTACAAAAGAAAAAACAAGTACATCATCCGATCCAGCACTAATGGTATAGCCACCATCTAATCCGGTAACTGTACCAGAACTAGTACCTTTAACTAACACGTTCACACCGGGGATAGACGATCCATCCTCAGCGTCGGTTACTGTACCACTTACTGTTTGTGCCTGCGCGGATAGTACTCCTATAATACCCGTGAGAACAACCAGTAAAAACAGCTTTTTTAGCTCTATTTTCATAAATTTACTAATTTGGGTTAAAAATTATTTTATTTACAATTTGCCATCAATAATGTAATACTAAATTGGCAATCATTGAATTTTAATCACAACTCAAATATAAAGCTTGCATACACTTTTTGCTAATTTCCGGGGTTACATTTAGTTATCAGGTGCAACCTTCAATTGGCATGCAGGGGTAAACAAATTTTGCAAAATCAAGCTTTAAAGCTACCTGAAGCATTATAAAGGGGTAAACAAAAGGTTAACAAAAGAATTTCAGAGCTGCCTGATAAAAGCACTATTTTTTCCTGCATTCATCTTACATTTCCCTAATGTTAACGATTTGTTAACCCGGAAAATCGAATTACATTTTCATCAATGCATGACAAGTAAAGCAACCAAAATTTTCAATTTGTGAAATTTACAGCCATTTAATCAAAATTTTAATAATAAAGCAAAAATTCATACCGTAGACAAAATTTTGAATTTTGCCACATATATTACATTACTGCCTGATTAAATGCTTAAAATAAAATCGGACAAGCTTTGCGAGCCTTGCAGGTTGAGCTTTTTACGAATTCGGGTACGAGAAACTTTTACACTATCAGGAGAAATACCAAGAATGGAAGCGCATTCGGCAGTATTCAGGTTAAGTCTGATCAAGGCACAATGCCGTAGTTCCTGATTGCTTAATTCAGCATAGCTAAGCTTCAATTTGGTATAAAATCCGGTATATACCTGCTCAAAATAAAGCCTGAATTCATCCCAATCTTTATCCAACTTAAAACTTTCGTCAATTTTCCTTAAGGTTTTACGTATTTCTACGGCCTCACCATTAGATTTTTTTACCAGCACTTCCAGCTCGTCTTTCAACTCGCGCAGCGTCTCATTTTTCTGAATGATGTTGAGTGTATGAGTAGTTATTTGTTTATTCCTAAATTCTATCTGGTCCTGCAGCTGCTTTTCCTTCAGTTGGTAATATTTCAAATCTGCTTCAGATAGCGCATTTTGAGTTTCAAGTACTGTTCTGTTTTTCTTGATCAACTCTTCCTTTTGAGCAATAATCTTATTTTTTTGATCAATTATTTCATTTTTCTGGCGATTTATTTCACCGGTACGGGATTCAATTATTTGTTGTAATCGTCTTTTCTGCCTGATGAGATGAGCATTGTATAATTTAACTGCCACGGTGACCAGTGCTATAGCAACAATTGCAAACAATAAGTAGGCCCACCAGGTACTATACCAGGCTGGTAATATGCTAAAGCTTAATTGCAATGGCTCACTCCACAATTCACCGCTGCTGCGGGCACGTACCTCAAGCGTGTAGTTCCCCTGCGCGAATCCCATGATTGAAATATTCTGGTTTTCTGTAGCCGATGACCACTCCTTCTCCAGGTTCAGAATTCTGCTTTGATAAACCAGGTTATTGCCAGGATACGATAAGGTATTAAATTTTACCTCGATACGTGCATTATGCGGAAATTTTAAATTTTCTTGCTCAAGCACACTTTGCTTTTGATTATTTACCAACAAAGATTTTATTATAGGAATTTTGGTCTGCTGTATCCGCAGATCACCTAATGCAAAAGCGGCCAATCCTTTAGCCGTGGCAACCAACATTCTATTGTTATGCTTGTCCAAAGCAAGGCCTTTTTCTTTTATTATTTTGGAGGGCAACCCATTTTCATTGGTATAAAGCAACAAATGCTCATCCTGATAACAAATTAACCCGTTATCATTTACCAGCCATATTTTATCACCAGTTACTCTTATTGCTCTATAGGTTTGCTCTAAAGGCATACCCTCCAGTTTTATTTTTTCAGCTTTTTGATATATACCTCCGTCAAATGCAATTTTGACTAAACCTTCATCCGTAGCCAACCACATATTTTGATCTTCATCAAAATCCATATCCATTACCGTGATATTATCATCCGGTTGAAAATTGTATTGAATATTAATTCTCCTGAATGCACCTTCATTTTTATCATACCTGAATATTAAACTATCGCGTGATTGAGCGCCGCAAAATAATATACCGGAAGGCGATTCGCTTACCACTGAGGAATTGGTGATGAGAGGAAATGTAATATGTTCACCTTTAAGATCAATTTTTGATAGCCAATTGTAATTACCCGAGAACCATTTGTTACCATAACTATCCTGATAAGCATGCGTAATCCCGCTTAGCGTGTTTTCTTGCACAACTGTGGTAATGCCGCTAATCATATCATAATAAAATATACTGCCGAAGGGATCGCCGATCCAAAGCTTGTTTTTGTCTTTGATAATTTCACTAAAAAACGTTTGCTTAGAAGTAAGTACCTCCTTCACCTGCTGGCCATCAAAACTGAATAGCTCCTGACCAATAGAATAATACAAAACCTCGTCTTTGTCCCAGCTGATGGACTCAATTCTATTTTTACCAATTTTCTCAAAATAATCTATAACCGTACCTTTGAATAGCCCGGTGTTTTCACTACCGGTAAGCCACATTTCATTTACCTGATGATCGTAATATATATCTACAATATCGTTGAATGGCACCTCTTCCATTTTCGTAAAAATATTTTTTCCAAAATTGAATTTATACAAACCACTGTACCAGGTGCCTATGAAAACCTGCTTATTGTTTATTGTATAAGCTGCCGAAATGTCTTTTAGCTCAGTAATAAACTCCGAAGCCAATATATTTTTATCACTATCTACTTTTAATTTCAGTATACCTTCTTTTCCTCCAATTAATAAATGATCTCCTTTTACATTGATAATAGCAGAAACAGTAGTAATGGGATAATCGATATCCACATCGAGTAACGAATCCATAGCTGCATCGTAACTGAGTAGCCGACCTTTGTAAGGGGCAATCCATAAATGACCAAAGGCATCTTCATCAAAGCTAAAACTACGGTGGTAACTTATTGACCGATAGGGCTCTCCAAGTTCATATCTTCGTATACCATCATTGCTTATTTTCACTACATTGTTAAACTCCCCTATCCAGATATTACCATTTAGGTCTTCGTATATCGATTTAGGATAGTTAAGTGATTCTTTAATGATCTGTCCATCATATACCAGGCTCTCGAAAAAGGTGGTGTCTTCATTACTTACAATCTGGTAAAGGCCCAAATCGGTAATTAACAATAAATCGCCATTGTCCCGTAAAAGAAAATCTTTGGTATAAGAATTTTCGAATTCCTTGTAAAATGTTTCCGTTTCCTGACCATCGAAGCGAACCACACCGTCATCAGTTGCCAACCAAATATATCCATTGGAATCTTTTACAACTCCTTTGATCAAATTTTTGGAGGAAATCTCACTGATTTCATAATATTTGAAATTATGAAGCTCAGACTGTGCCATGCCGGTATTAATACTAAC
>CAZQEZ010000106.1:0-1428 GCA_964592475.1 uncultured Roseivirgaceae bacterium | reverse complement strand
GCAGCAGCTAATTGGTCGATTATATCTGAGGCTATTACTGCTTGTTCACCCAATTTTTCCTCGGCCAGGTCACCAGCCAAACCATGAACATAAACACCCAGCATTGCCGCCTTTTCTGCATCTTTTATTTGAGCTAATAAAGAGGTGATTATCCCGGTAAGCACGTCGCCACTACCAGCAGTCGCCATGCCCGGGTTGCCGCTAATGTTAAAGTACAATTCGCCATCCGGAGTGGCTATAGTTGTATAAGCACCTTTTAATACAACAATTACCTGATGTTGTTGAGCAAAACTGCGCTGAAGCTTAATCCTGTCAAAACTATTGTTAGTATCTCCAGCAATTCGCGAAAATTCTTTGGGATGAGGTGTTAGGATTGTGTCTTTCGGTAAAAGTGTTAATAACTCTGTGCGCTTAGCCAGCATGTTCAAGCCATCAGCATCTATTACCAAAGGGGCTTGTTGTGCCTGATTTAAAAATTTTGCAAAAGCATCTAACGTATATTCTGAAGTTCCCAGACCGGGGCCAATTCCAAAAGTATTAAACTTTTTCAAATCAGGCATATCAGTAAATTGTTCTTCATTGCTATCTACCAAAGTCATCGCTTCGGGTAGTCCAATTTGCATAATATCGTACCCACACGAGGGCACATGCACTGTCAACAATCCACAGCCTGTTTTGAGGCAAGCTCTGGCAGATAATAATGCGGCCCCCATTTTACCATGGCTACCCATGATCATCAGCACACTGCCAAAATTTCCTTTGTGACTGTGTTTGCTTCTTTTGGGTAGAAAACTTTTTAGGCTATCAGGTTGCAGCAATTGATAACTAGTATCTGTCTGCTCAATTTTTTCAGGCAGTAAGCCGATATCTACCACATGCCACTGCCCTACAAACGGTTCATTTTCAGCCATAAAAAATGCCAGTTTGGGCAACTGAAAAGAAATGGTGTGCTTCACTTTCATTATGGCTTCTCCTTCACTGGGTCCATCACACATCAAACCCGAAGCAATGTCAATGGCTACAACTTCCCGACCCTCCGCGTTAATTTTTTTAATTACCTCTGCTTGTAAGCCCTCTACCGGACGGCTCAACCCTGAACCAAAAAGAGCATCCACTACGATTGATTCTAGATTCAACTGAGAAAAATTATTGGCATCAGTAACTTCTTTTACGTCGAGTAAATTTTTAAGCCTTTTTAAATTGGTATCAAAATCGTCGCTGGATTTAGCGCTTGACCTGATAACACTTACCTCCACGTCAAAACCTTTTTCTTTTAATAATCTGGCTACTGCCAAACCGTCTCCTCCATTATTACCGGTACCCGCCACCACGCGTACTTTCCTGTGGATTGGATAAAGTTCAGTGTATTTATTCACGAAAGCTTTGGAGGCTTTTTCCATCAAATCGATGGATTTTATGGAAGTACGT
>CAZQEZ010000105.1:12698-14113 GCA_964592475.1 uncultured Roseivirgaceae bacterium | reverse complement strand
CTCATTCCGATGCTCCTATAGCTTTTCAAGAGTTTATGATTCGACCAGTAGGATCCCCTACTTTCAGCGAAGCTATGCGCTGTGGTGCTGAAATATTCCATAAATTAAAGCAGATACTTAAAGATAAAGGATTAAGTACCGCGGTAGGTGATGAAGGAGGTTTTGCACCTAATTTTTCCGGAGGTACCGAAGAGGCTTTAGACAGCATTTTGACCGCAATTGAAGCTGCAGGGTATAAACCTGGTGAAGATGTGAAAATTGCTTTAGATTGTGCCTCGTCTGAATTTTATGAAGATGGTAAGTATAACTACGCCAAATTTGAAGGAGCCAACGGTGTAGTTAGAACTCGAGAGGAACAGGTTGCCTATCTAGATGAATTAATCACTAAGTACCCGATTGATTCTATTGAAGACGGTTGCGATGAAAATGACTGGGAGGGCTGGAAATTATTAACTGCTCGTATTGGTGACAGATGCCAATTAGTAGGCGATGATTTATTAGTGACTAATGTAAAATTCTTAGAAAGAGGTATTAACGAAAAATCCGCGAACTCAATATTAATCAAAGTAAACCAAATAGGTTCTTTGAGTGAAACACTGGCCGCTATTGAAATGGCGCATAAAGCTGGTTGGACAGCCATAGTTTCTCATCGATCAGGCGAAACGGAAGACGCTACTATTGCTGATATTGCGGTAGCCACTAATGCCGGACAAATAAAAACCGGGTCATTATCGCGGTCAGATAGAATGGCAAAATATAATCAATTGTTAAGAATTGAAGAAGAATTGGGAGAAACTGCTGTTTATCCCAAGAAGAAATGATGATTTAGTGTAACAAAAGCCTTGCACATGCAAGGCTTTTGTTTTTCGGTACTTTTATCTAACTTAGTAGATAATCATTTATAAAATGTAACTATATGCATTGGTTAAATAAAATGCCTCCTTTTACCAAAAATTTTTATTTCATAGCAGGTAGCGTATTCCTTATTTGGATGCTGTTTTTTGATTCGAATGATTTTTTTAATCAGTACAGGCTTTCAAGGAAGCTGACAAATCTTGAAAAGCAGAAAACATACTATCTGGAAAAAATTGATCAGGTAAAAAAAGATCGGGAAGAGCTTTTCTCCAACCAGGAACTTCTTGAAAAATTTGCCAGAGAAAAATACCTGATGAAAAAGGAAAACGAAGATCTTTATATTATTGTAGAAGAATAAAATGAGATATTTTTTACTATTAGCAGGTTTGATATTGTCAACACAATCCATGGCTCAGTTTGACCCGGAATATAATGAGCCAGAAGAAAAAGATACTACTAAAACTGAAGAAGCCAAATCTACACAAGAAGACCCTCAAGAATATAAACCAAGCTTTTTGGAAAGAACTTATGTAGGAGGGAATGTTGGATTATCTTTAGGT
>CAZQEZ010000105.1:0-12598 GCA_964592475.1 uncultured Roseivirgaceae bacterium | reverse complement strand
TGGGATGACAATATTTTAGTTGGTGGCGGAATATGGTTCAATAAAAGTGAGAGAGGCGGTGCATACTTATCTGTTTTGTATGTGCTCACTACTGATCCTGGAAGCCTTTATCAAGATAACCCATTAGTAATCAGTCCGGGGTTTGTTTTTTACCTAAAATAAATCATATTTATAATCTGAATTCCAACTGAAATCTATCAGCTATCTTTTTAAGATCATTTACTACTGCCGGTAACAGCGGAACTCCTTCTTTCTCTCTCTTTGCACTTATTTCTCTCTCTGGGTCTCCGGGAATTAATACTTTTTCTTGGCCTGGTACAGGCTGAGCCTTTCTAAATCTATCAATCCATTGATCCATATGCATTTTAAACTCATCTGCCGGTCGCCATGCATCTATTCGCATAGCACCCACAAAATGACCAATGCCTTCTCCTACAGGATTTTCTGGTAAAGGTAAAAAACTTACGAAAGGAGGAACCCAACTGGCATAATTAGCACCGGAAAAGACAGCAGAAAATATATCGACAATTGATCCCAGGCAATAACCTTTATGACTACCACTTTCTCTGGTGCCACCAAGTGGCAATAAAGCTCCTCCATGCTTTACTGCAGAAGGATGGGTAGCAGGTTTACCTTCCTTGTCTTGTATCCATCCAATAGGAGCCTCTTCTTTTTTTCTTTCAAGTATTTCTAATTTTCCATTTGCCACTGTGGTGGTAGCAAAATCAGCTACAAAAGGTGGTTGCTTTCCAGCAGGTATGGCTACTGCAATTGGATTGGTTCCCAGTAGTCTTTCAGCAGAAAAGGTGGGGGCTACCAATGGACTAGCATTGGTTAATGCAATCCCAATCATATCGTGCTGTAAGGGAAGCATAGCATGATAACCAGCAATACCAAAATGATTTGAATTACGAACCGATACCCACCCGGTGCCTACATTTCTTGCTTTTTCCATAGCAACTTCCATAGCTTTGGGCGACACTACCAGGCCTAACCCCTTGTCACCGTCTATCACCGCAGTGCTTGGGGTTTCATGTACCAACCTTATGTTTGGGGTGCTATTTATACGTCCGCTTTCCCACAAGCGTACATAGCCAGCCAAACGAGCCACTCCATGAGAATCTACTCCTCGAGTATCGGCTGCTAAAAGAACATCAGCTGCTAAAGCTGCGTGATCGGCAGAGCATCCTATTTTTAAAAATACATTTTGACAAAAATTCTTGAGGTAATTAACGGTGTACATAAATATGCAACATTATTTGAGTTGCAAAAATAGCAGATTGATCCTATTAGCCTACAAAGAAAGTAAATAATCTTTATATTTCCGGGACGGGCTGGTTATAATAAATTTTGTTAAGAATATCGTTTAAAATGCCTTCTTTAAGTGAATAACCTGAAATTCTTATCTTTTCAAAATTGTAAGTAGACACAATATAATTTATTAGAGTTGAGGCCACAACTATCATATCTACCCGCATTTCAATCATTCCTGGTATTTTTAGTCTTTCTTCTCTGTTTTTGTAGATCAGCTGATTGTGAATATCATTGAGCTGAACTCTAGGTAGCATATATTCTGTTTGCCCGGGTAATTTATTTATTTTGAGTTGTTGCCTACTCATTTCACCCATTGAGTCAAATGACCCGGAAGCTCCTATCAATACCGTGGGACAATATCTTTTAATAGCCCTGGCCAGGGGAATAAGTTCTTTGGCTAAAAATTTCTCTAGTGCATTTTTATCAACAGCACTTATCGGCTCCGATTTATGAAATTTATCTAACAATCGTTGAGCCCCAATTTCAAAGCTTTTTTTCCAAAATATCTTATTTTGATTACAAATGATAAATTCGTTGCTACCGCCTCCTATGTCTAATATCATAGAGGTTTCATTGCCAACACGTAAAGCTCTTTTGACGCCTTGATATATAAGTTGGGCCTCTTTGTCACCACTGATTATATTTACTTTAATACCTGACAAACGTTCTATTCTAAAAGCCACATCAATACCATTTTGAGCATTCCTGAAGGCACTTGTGGCATTTGCATGAATTTCATTCACTTCTAATTTGTCACAAATGGCTTTAAAATGCACCATAGCTTTTAATGCTCGCTTTATTGCCTCATTTGTTATATAGCCTTTAGATATTCCACCTTGGCCAATTTTTACAGCAATTTTTTCACGATAAATAACACTATACCCATCATGCAATAATTCTGTAATTATCATATGAAAGGTGTTGGTGCCTAAGTCTAATATGGCTACTTTTTGATTCATCATATTTTTCCTGCAAGATCGATAAATAGCATTTTCAACCAAATACTATCATTATCAATTTTATTACAATGTATTATTTATCAATTAATTACATGCAAAACTAATGAGGCCTGAGTAACTATTTTTTAACGGTAAGGCTAAGTTATTCAAGCAAAAACATTCGTGTATGCAATATTTAAAATTATGAAATCCTTTATAAATATAGGATTACACAACACAGAACAACAAAGATAAGTTTAATTGCTCTCCGATTTTATGTTCAATATCTATGCCACTCTGTAAAATACTATGAGTAGTAAAAGAAGAAAAATTTGCCATTTTCTCATTTAAACTAGTGGCATTCAGTCTATTGCGGCGCAAGGTTAGTAATTATTTTTTCAATTTAAAACAGATATAGAAAATTTAATAATCATTTCATCAAATAGTAACATTTTTATAAATCTTACCATATCACACTTTAATATAAAACAAATTCATGTTGAATTCTTTAAACTTTAGTGGGGTGTATTATTAAAATATGCTCAATCTACTTTGTATTTAATTGAATGGAGGAAATTTGAGAAATTTTTTAAGCTATTTTATAATTTTTTTATTTGTATTTATAGGTTCTTGCTCAAGGCACTCAGCTCCCGATAAAGTGCCAGCTAATGATATTGAGCCTTTGGAAGTAAAATATTTTATTGAAAATCCTACTTCAATAAAAAAAATAGAGCAGAGAAATGAAATTATGAGCAGGTTGATCAAGAATTATCTTGATACCATGGGATTCAGCAAGATAGTTAAAGATACCTACCGTGTCGATTATTTGCAAAGCTTATTCAAGACTTTGTATGAAAAGAATAATTACCAGTTGCTATGGAACGCCGAGTATAAGCCTTCTGAAGAACTGAAGGAATTAATTGGCTATGTCAAAAATGTAAGGAATATTGGCTTAGAACCTAATGATTACAATTATAGCCATATGGAAAGCCTTATCGATAAGGCCTATGTAGAAGGCGTTTTGCATGACGTTTTGCCTTTAATTAAGCTCGATTTGTGTGCATCATCTTCGGCGATAGTACTAGCATCGCATTTAAATGCTGGTAAAATAAGTCCTGACAAAATTGATTCGGCTTGGTTTGTAAATCCCCCAAAATTGGATTATGCTAAATATGTAAGTAAGGCTTTAAATGAAGGCTCAATTCAAGAATCATTTACCGACTTACAGCCTAATGTTAAATATTATTGGGATTTGGCTAAAAAACTTAAAGAATACAGAAAGTTGCAAAAAAATGGAGGCTTACCATCTATTCCTAATGCTTCACGTGTTGCTAATGGTGACACTGCAAAATTCGTATTGCCAATTAAGAAATTATTAGCTATGACTGGAGATCTCGAGCAAAATTTCGCGGAAAATGATGAAATGACTACAAATTTTAAAGATGCACTGCGACAATACCAGATGAGAATGGATCAAGACGTAACGGGTAACTTAAATGAAGCAACTATTGAAGCCATGAGAGTGCCTTTAGATCAGCGCATTGAAACTATTGGCTTGAACATGGAGCGTTTAAGGTGGTTTGAAAAGTTTGAACAAGAATATATAGTGATAAATGTACCTCAATTTAAAATGCGATTAATTGAAAACGAGGAAGAGGTTATAAGTATGAAAACGGTAGTTGGGAAAGAATATGATGCTACACCCATGTTTAGCGATATGCTGGAATATATTGTTTTCAACCCTCACTGGACAGTGCCTTATTCCATTGCATCTGAGGAGATGCTACCAAAAATTAAGGCTGATCCTGGTTATTTACCAAGAAATAATTACAAATTATTAGATGGATGGGGAAGAAATGCTAATGAAGTTGATCCATACCAGGTAAATTGGTCTAATATCTCTAAGGATAATTTTTCTTATGTAATTGAGCAGCAATCAGGATCATTTAATGCTTTAGGAGCAGTAAAATTTATGTTTCCTAATGATAATAGTATTTATATGCATGATACACCTGCCGAATATCTATTTGAAAAAGATGATCGCGATTACAGCCATGGTTGTATCAGACTTGAAAACCCTTTTGAACTTGCTGAGTACCTTTTGAGAAATAAATCAGGATGGGATCAACAAAAGCAGCAAGAGGTTATGAGTAAAGAAGAACCAGTAAATGTTTACCTACCGGAGCCTATACCTGTACATATTGTATATCTCACCAGTTGGGTTGATAAGTATGGTAATCTGAATTTTAGAAACGATATATATGGACATGATACTGCTCAGAAAAGAGCTATAGAGATTAAAGAGGAGGCTTTATGAGAAAAACACTTATTACTATAATTTTATTTGTTTCAAATTGATGAATTAAAACAAGAGGGTGTGGAGGTAGACAATATGACCGTGATGAGCGGATATAGAACTCCCTTTTACAATAAAGCTATAGGTAATGTGAAATATAGCAGGCACGTGTTTGGTGATGCTGCAGATGTATTTATTGATAACAATAGTGATTACAAAATGGACGACCTCAATAAAGATGGTTATAGTAACAAGAAAGATGCTCGGGTGATGTATAGAATAATTGATGATATGAAAGACCAAACCTGGTATAAAAATTTTATCGGAGGCCTTGGATTATACGGTGCCAATAGTAGCCATCCCGCATTTATACATGTAGATGGTCGTGGGTTTTTAGCTCGCTGGGGCATATAAGTCAAATGCTTTTACTTAAAGCTATGCTTACTGTGGTGCAATGCTTATTTTTGCAACTTTTAATTTTTAAAAAGTAGATTAAATGGATCAAGTAAGTAAAGATTTTTTATTTAGGTACATTAACAATAATGCACCTACTGGATTTGAAAGTTCTGGTCAACAAATTTGGTTGGATTACATTAAAAAATATACAGATAGCCAATTTACAGATACCTACGGTACGGCTGTAGCTGTAATAAATCCTGAGGCAAAATACAAAGTAGTGATTGAGGCTCACGCCGATGAGATATCATGGTTTGTAAATTATATTGCTGATGACGGCTATATTTATGTAATCAGAAATGGTGGCTCAGATTATCAAATAGCTCCCAGTAAAAAAGCAAAGATACATACAAGTAAAGGCGTAGTAAACGCGGTATTTGGATGGCCAGCTATTCATGTGCGAGATAATAAAGAAGAGCGTAAAACTAATGTAGAAACAGTTGTGCTGGACAGCGGCTGTGATAATAAACAAGAAGTAGAGGAATTGGGCATCCATGTAGGTTGCGTGGTTACTTTCGACGAAGACCTTATAGAATTAAATAATAGATATTTGGCCGGTAGAGCACTTGACAATAGAATTGGTGGGTACATGATTGCTCAGGTTGCTAAGAGGTTAAAGGAAAGTGATGATAATATTCCTTTCGGACTTTATATAGTAAATGCTGTTCAGGAAGAGGTTGGCTTACGCGGAGCGCAAATGATAGCCCAAAGAATTAAACCAAACGTGGCTATTATCACTGATGTAACGCATGATACCTACTCTCCCCATTACAATAAAATCAAACAAGGCGATCAAAAGGCTGGAAGAGGACCTGTGTTTACTTATGCTCCTGCAGTTCATAATAAACTATTGGAGATGCTAATAGAGGTGGCTGGTAAAAATGAAATTCCATTTCAAAGATCGGCTTCATCCAGAATCACCGGCACAGATACTGATGCTTTTGCTTATAGTAATGAAGGAGTTGCTTCTGCTTTAGTTTCGCTGCCATTGAAATACATGCACACTACAGTAGAAATGATTCACAAAGATGATCTCGATCATATCATCAATCTTATGTATAAGTTTATCACTCAGCTACCCGATGGGCATGAGTTTAAATATTTTTAAAATCGGATGTAATAAAAAGGCCTTTATTTTAAAGGCCTTTTTTATGAAGTAGACGTTAGCTCAGGTCAAATTGCTGGAACTTACTCTATTAATTCAGATACAACAGAATTTGCGTTAGAATTTGTATTAGCTAATGATGAAGAGTATGAGCTTGAGCTAGATTTTAATGAAATGCTATTAACGACCGGAAGCATTTGACTTAGACGACGATGATAATCCGGATACGCCTCCATCACAAGTTAGTGCAGATGTAACTTATAGATACATAAAGTTATATTGATCTTTTCCAGTTATCTAAAATAACAGCTGTAGCAATCCCTGCATTGAGCGACTCTGCTTGCCCAAAGCGGGGAATGCTAATTTTTACAGATACATTTTTTTCTAAGTCTGCAGAAATACCATTGGCTTCATTGCCCAATAAAAAAATACCGCCACCCGCGCTATCAAATTTATAATCATGAATATTTGCACCATTCAGGTAAGCACCAAATACATTGAGAGGCGTTGAACTAATAAACTCAATTAATTTATAATAGAAAACATTTACCCTGCAAAATGATCCCATGGTGGCTTGTATTACCTTTGGGTTATAAAATTCAGCAGTTTCCGTGGAGGCCACAATATTTTTAATCCCATACCAATCGGCAGTGCGAATAATCGTGCCCAGATTGCCCGGGTCCTGGATATTGTCCAGGGCTAGCCACCATTCCCCAGTCTGCGGTGTAATTATTTTTCGTTCGGGCATTATAGCTATTGCCAATACATCCTGATTTTGCTTAAAAGTACTTACTGAAGATAATTGAGCTGGTGATACTTCGAAAATTTCCTGTATATTAGCACTGGAAATTACATTTTGGTGTTGATTCCAAAACTTTTGGGTAACTAAAAGCATAATAACTTGATAATTAGCGTTTAGTAGTTCGAGCACACTCTTGGTTCCTTCTACCAAAAATTGTTGTTCATGTTTTCGATATTTCTTTAAATGTAAAGATTTTATAAACTTAGTCTTGTTTTTAGATAACACTGTCATAATATTTCTAAAAAAATTGCACCATTTCAGATTCTTTGCTTTTTTGCTTATGGTACTCTTTATGAGTGGATGTATGGGTACCCGCTTGTTAAAGGATGACCAGTACCTTTTGCGAAAGCAGAAGATCAAAGGTACGCAAAAAATAAGTAAAGAAGATCTGGAAAAACTTTACCGTCAAGAACCTAACCGCAAGTTTCCACTAGTTCCTTTTGCTCCTTATGTTTGGTTTTATGAATGGGGTAGCAATAATTATGATGCAGAAAAAATACGTGAGAGAAAAGAAGAAATTACAGAAGAGTTTGAAGAGAAAATAGCTCAAACCTCTTCGGAAAAGAAGCGGCTAAAGTTGGAAGAAAAGTTGAGGGATAAAATAGCCCGGCAGGACAAAATATTAGAAGACGGCAATATACTTATGCGCTGGGGAGAGCCACTTGCGGTACTTGACAGTGCTATAATTGCTAATACAGCAGAGCAAATGCAGCTATATTTAAAGACAAAAGGTTTTTTTGAGGCCGTCGCTGATTACAAAGTAAATATAAAAAATAAAAAGGGGCGTGTTGTATATCAAATTGAAGAAGGGCCTGCCTCTTATTACGATACAATAGTATATAGAACCAATGATACTATTATAAATAAGCTATTAGAAGAAAGCCGTAGAAATAGCTTACTGCAGGAAGGTGAGCGATATGATGAAACTGCAATTACGAAAGAACGCGAAAGAATTGACTTGCTGCTTAAGGATAATGGTTATTTCGATTTCAATAGGCAATATATCAATTTTGATATTTATGATACCACTCAAACCAATGCTTTGGCATTAGAAACTATTATCAATAACCCGAGTAGCGGTAGACATAAAATATTTACCATTGATACTGTTATTTTCACTACCGATGAGGGTAAAAATATTAATAGGTCGAAAAGGAATATGAAAATGTATAATGGCGTTTCTTATACTTTTTTCAATGAACAATATTCAAAAAAAATCCTGGATCGCAGACTTTTTATATATCCGAACACTATTTACAGCCGTAGCAATACTACCGAAACTCAGCGACAACTGGCTAATTTGGATATGTTTAAGTTTATCAATGTGTATTACGATACAACAGGAGGTAAATTCGCAGCTAATATTTTTACCAGCCCATTGAAAAAATTTCAAACTACCAATGAATTGGGTCTTGGTATTATTTTATCTCAAGGTTTTCCGGGGCCATTTTATAATTTCTCATTAAAAAATAGAAATATTTTTGGCGGTTTAGAGATTATGGAACTTAATGGTAGGGTTGGTATTGAAGGAGTTCCTGCTGTTTCAGATCAACGTAATGTTTATAGTAGTACAGAGGCAAGTGTTAACTTTTCCCTTGTTTTTCCTCAGTTTATAATGCCGTTAAGTAGCCGCCTCAAGTCTTTACTAGGGGAAGTAAACCCCAAAACCCGGACAGTTGCCGGGTATTCATTTACCAACAGGCCCGAGTATGAGCGCTCTACATTTAATGGTTCATTTGGTTATTTATGGCAAATAGACAATCGAATTAGCTATAGCCTGACCATTTCGGATTTAAATCTGATATATTCTCCCCGACTTGACCCGGCTTTTGTTAGTTATCTTGAAGAATTACTAGCCAGTGGCAATAACCTTATCAATACCTTCAACACTTCATTTGTAAGCAGTATTAATTTTGCTGCTGTAATTAATAGCAACCAATACGGTATCTACGATCGAAAGGCATCATTAATTAAAACAAGTGCAGAAAGTGGAGGCACATCGCTCAATTTTCTTGATGCCGGCATTCTTGACTCGTGGGGCTTAGAGCATTATCAATTCATAAAACTAAACTTTGATTACAGGCAATATTTGCCTTTAAGAAATAATTCAATTGCCTATAGGATCAATGTTGGGATCGCCTTGCCTTATGGAGACAATAAAATTTTGCCTTACGAAAAGTATTTTTTTGCTGGTGGCAGTAATGGAATCCGCGCTTGGCGCCCTCGTCGATTAGGACCAGGTTCTTACACTCCTGTTGACACTTCCGGAAATTACGATGACCGGTTTGAACAACCTGCCGAAATAATTTTGGAAACATCCATTGAACTAAGAAAAAAATTACTCGGTTTTGTTGATGGTGCTATTTTCATAGACGCGGGCAACTCATGGACCTTTAGAGAAGAAACATTACGACCCAACGCAGAATTTCGCTGGAATCGTTTTTATAAAGAAATAGCCGTTGGTTCCGGAGCTGGACTAAGGCTTGACTTCTCATTTTTGCTGGTAAGGTTTGATTTAGGAGTAAAAGTCTACGACCCGGCACGCTCTCCGGGGAACAGGTTTATATTAAATAAAGGATTTAACAAGGGAGCTTTTTCCAGAGCAGATAATTATATTTTGAATATTGGTATAGGATATCCATTTTAAAATGAATAAAGAACAAATAGCAAGCTGGTTTCAGAATTTACAAGACAGTATTTGTCTTCAATTGCAGGAGTTAGATGGAGAAAAGGAATTTAAAGAAGATCAATGGGAGCGACCCGGAGGAGGTGGGGGAAAGTCAAGAGTTATTGCAGAAGGTAAAGTAATAGAAAAAGGCGGGGTTAATTTTTCAATTGTTTTTGGACCCACTCCAGAAAAAATCTTAAAAAAATTGAATCTTCCCGAGGCTAATTTTTATGCTACGGGCATTTCTATTGTTTTACATCCACAAAACCCTTACGTGCCAATTATCCACATGAATTTGCGATATTTTGAAATGACAAATGGCATTTATTGGTTTGGTGGTGGCATTGATGTTACTCCACATTATTTCAACCGCGCAAACGCGATATATTTTCATCAATATTTACGGCAAACTTGCACACGTCATCACCATGATTATTATGATAAGTTTAAAAACTGGGCAGATGACTATTTTTACATTCGACATAGGAAAGAAACCAGAGGAATAGGTGGCATTTTTTTCGATCAGCTAAAAGAAAATGAGCACCTGAGCAAAGAGGAAATATTTGCATTTGTGAAAGACATTGGGCTGGCCTTTTATCCTATTTATAAGGAGTTGGTAATTAGTAATAAGGATAAAACCTATGGTGAAGATGAACGAAAATGGCAAGCTTTACGAAGAGGCAGGTATGTAGAATTTAATCTGGTGTGGGATAAAGGCACTAAGTTTGGGTTAGATACCAATGGAAGAACGGAGTCAATATTGATGAGTTTGCCACCAATGGCTAATTGGGCTTACAGCTATCAACCCCCTGAAGGTAGCGCCGAGCATGAAATGCAGCAATGGCTTAAAAAAGATATAAACTGGCTAAAAGTATAATTATGGAAGAGTTTTTAGATAAACTGGCAAACTTTGATGAAAAATTATTTTTTACTATTAATGATTTAACAAACCCGGTCACAGATCCGGTGATGTATTTAATAAGTGAAAAAATGGTTTGGGTTCCTTTTTATGCTGCCATAGCTTTTTTTTTATTTTGGCAATTTGGCAAAAAAGCTTGGGTAATTCTAGCCCTGATAGGATTATCTGTCATTGCCAGTGACTTTTTCACTTCAGGCATCATGAAACCTGCTTTTGAGCGATTTAGGCCTTGCCACGATCCGGAAATTGGAGATCAGGTAAATATTGTGCATGGGTGTGGCGGGCGATACGGTTTTGCTTCCAGCCATGCCGCTAATACATTTGCCTTAGCCACTTTTTTATTTTTACTCTTAAAAAGGTATTATTGGGGTATCTTCTTTATTTTTTTATGGTCGGGCTTTATTTCTTTCAGTAGAATATATCTAGGTGTGCATTATCCGGGCGATGTAGTAGTAGGGGCAATGGTGGGTATTTTCTTTGCCATGCTATTTTATCTTATTTTAAATTTAATCATGCAAAAAGGCTGGCTTGGATTTTCCAAAAAAGATAATAGGAGGAAAAGAGACAGTAAAAAGTCGGAATCTGCAAAGAAAGCGCCTGGTAAAAGACCTCCTGGCCGCCCGAGAAAAGTGCCGGCACCAAGTAGATAAATAGATTATACTATTTGATGGATGTGACTGGGGCTTATCTTTTAGATTGTTTAGATTTGCTTAATAAAATAAAAACCCCTGTTATGAATAGCTTATTTTATCTTTTGTCAAGCCTATTGGTATTATTTTGTAATTATAGCCATGGGCAAGAATTAAATTTTACAATTACTACAGCACATCCATATTTGGATGCACCTGTTTTTGCCACTTTGCAAAATGTAGATTTTAATTCGGGTAATAATTATCAATTAGTTGAAATAATAAATGGAGAAGAATCATCTCCGATCAATTTCCAGATTGAAAAAGGATATACTAATCGAATTTGGTGGATTCTCACAGGTAAGACTGCCAAAAATAAAGAACGCAAGTTTAAACTCATACCAATAAAAGAGAGTTCAGAAAAAAAAGATTTAACATTACGTTTTAAAAAAAATGATAAGCATTTAACAATTTTTAAAGACAACACCCCTGTTTTGCAATACAATCATGCCCTCACACCTCCTCCTGAAGGTGAAAGTAAGCTTTATACCAGAAGTGGTTACATTCATCCAATATTTACCCCTGCCGGATTTACCTTAACTACGATTCACCCTGAAGATCACCTACACCACATGGGCTTATGGAATCCCTGGACAAAAACTGAATTTGAAGGAAGAGCACTGGATTTTTGGAATTTGAATAAAGGGCAGGGTACTATTCAATTTGCCAATTTTATATCCCACTATGCCGGATCTGTATTTACAGGCTTTAAATCTTTACACGAACATATTGATTTAACCGCGCCTACATATAAAGGTAAAAAAGTAGTACTTAATGAAGTGTGGGATGTAAGAGTATATAAGCCGGGTGAAGATTACACCATCATCGATTTTACCAGCCATCTTAACTGCAACAGTGAAAGTCCTTTTATATTGAAAGAATATAGATATGGTGGTTTTGGCTTTAGAGCCAATCAGTATTGGACCAACCAAAATAGCCAGGTTGTTACTTCGGCAGGGAAAACCCGTGAAGATGCCGATGCTAGTAAAGCACGTTGGGCAATTATATCGGGCGAAACACCAAAAGGGGGTAATGCAGGAATTATTTTCATGAGCCATCCGGCTAATTATCAACACCCTGAGCCTGTGCGGGTTTGGCCACCCGATGCTAATGGGGGGCGAGGCGATGTGTTTTTTAATTTTAGCCCTACACGCCATAGTGACTGGTTTTTGCAGCCTGATAAGGTATACATGCTACAATATAGAATTGTTGTTTTTGATGGTGCAATGGATGCTTCGCGTGCGGAGCAATATTGGCAAAATTTTGCTAATCAACTGGTGGTGGAAGTAGAATAATTAAGGTTCTATGTGAAATTGTGTGGAAAACTGAATTTTAACTTATTGTTTGTTATTGTATTATTTTTACAATCTTTGTCCACATAATTAAGTTGGTTTAAAGCTGAGATTTCTGC
>CAZQEZ010000104.1:5471-14126 GCA_964592475.1 uncultured Roseivirgaceae bacterium | reverse complement strand
TTCATTTCACCTTTATCCAGCTTTTCCAGGATGGGTTTCAGGGTATATTTCACGGTGGTTTTGGTCAGCACTTCCGGCGTATAATAAGAAGCTGTTCTTTGCCGGTCGCGCCCGGAGAGCCGGTAAACAAACGTTCCTTTAGGAATTACTACTTCCTCATCATTAGAATTAGTTAGTACCTCACCCGGTTTGAACAAATCACGCCTGGAGCGGGGCGTGAGATAAGTACCCTCCTCCGGTTTTCCTTCCGGATGCACTTCTATCAGGTCTTCCTCAGCAAAATAGCCCCGGAAAGCCAATAACCCTTCGTATACACTGCCCAATTGGTTGATTCCCAGGTTGGCATACGAAATGCGTCCCCGGGCTTTACCTCGTTGCTTTTTGGACAGGCTTAAGTTACAGATAATTTCCTGCCATACAATATTCCGGAATTTAACTTCCTGCAGGTAATGCAGCCGGTGATTGTCAAATAAAGGTGAATCAAGGTGCCGAACTTTAAAGCTTTTGTTACCACCATTTTTCTCCCGGTATCCCCTGGCTAGTAAATTGAATAAGATGGTCAAGGATTCGTGAAAGAAATAACCATAGCGGGCACTTTCACTGTTCATGGGAACCTGCTCAAGGTCACGCAACATTTCCAGGGAATAGCCATGCTCATAATGGGTATCATTGGCAGGTAAGATGTCCAGATCATCCCGGGATTCAGCATAGAAGATAAAAAGCAGCCGGTATACGATGGTCAGGCAATCATCTTTCAGGTTAGCGGCGAATTCGGCATCCAAACCATGCAGGTCCATGCCCTCTTTTTTCATGTACCAGGTGGCCTCATTGGCCAGCGATTCTACAGCATTGATAATACCTTCCTTTAAGTCTTTGGTAACCGCATAGGCGCTTTTATGAGAATCCTCATCCAGTTGTTCCATCAGCACGATATCTGCTTCCGGCGCTATGGCCTCCTTACCTACCAGCAGGTAAAATAGGCTGTAATAGTCCCTCTGGATGGCTGTTTCAGTAAATAGTTCTTCCAGGTCAAACTTCAGGTAACTTCCCCGGAACCATTTTTCAGCTTCGAAGAGAAACAATATATTACCGGCTAATAGAAGTATGAATTTGGGCCGGTGATTTTGCTCCAGTAAAAACAGTTCAGAAATAGCTTTATTGATTACGGTAGGGGATATCTTTAATCCTTCCGGCACTTTGAATACCTTTTCCCATTGTGATCTGTGGTATCTTTGCGGCTGCCCGTTTTTCTCTTCCTCTTCAATATTATACCGCTGTTCGAATATACCCTCCGGTTCTTTTTCACCTTCTTTAATCAGGGCCTGCATTTCTATGATCATTAAATGCGGTTGTTCTCCACGATACAGGATATGCCTTACCGGCAGAACTTCATTATCAGAAAGATGAAAAAGATTATCGTATTGAGGATGGTTTCCCGGAAAATCGAGGGCAATTAAAACCTCCTGGTGAAAGTCATGGGTGATTTTAATTTTATCTTTGGTTCTAAGGTTTTCTTCCAGGTAAAGCTTTTTATAGCGAAAATACTTATCTTTTATAGCATTTAGCCTTTTATTCAATTGGGCTATGTGGTCCTGGCTATATCCGCTTTTTGAAAATACATTTTTCCTGAAATCTTCATTGAAATAATTACTGGAAAAAAAATCACCGATATTTTCAATGAACTTTATCATACTTCATTATTATAAAATACTGCTAAAACTTTTATGTAGGCATCCTGACTAAGGGAAGTGAGATCTTTGATGTACTGACTGGATTTACTCACAATTGAATCAATATTAGCCAACCTGTTTTCTTTTTTTCGGATCATGAAACCGGTTAAATTTTTATCCTGAAAATCAATTTCCAGTTGTTGGTTGGCATCATCCTGCCAACGAGCTAAATTGGCCATGTACTCGTTAAGCAAAGCTTCCATGTTCATAGACATTCTTTGTTGGATTTGTTGCATATGAAGCTCCTTGGAAAACTCAATTACATCCGGCAAATACTTTTTCAATACTTCCAGGTAATTTTCCTCTATGTTTTCAGTATAAAGTTGCTGATTTAAACTGTATGCTGAAATGAAATCAGATAATATCATGGGTTTATCAAAAAGACCACCCGCTTTTAAATTGATGGGTAAAACGACAAATTCAGAAATAATGGCTTGCCCCAGGTTATTGGCTATTTGACCTTTCAATACATACCAGGCCGTATTGGCTGGTAATTTGGATATCTTAGCTACCAGTGCTACATCTTTATCAACATCAGCTTCAAGCTTGGTAGTAAAGTATTTCAGCACCGGGTGCAGATCATAAAGCATCTGAAACTTTGCCCATTCTCCTTTTTTCTTGCGGGCCTCTTCAATTGATTTCTGCACATCCTCTTTTAAGGTGGTCAGCCGGTACACATCATTAACTTTAGGTTTGGCTTCGGCAGGTAAATCAAACAGTAATTTGTGTAACTCCGACGTGTTTTTTACTTCCAGATAATGGTGGTCAATGAATTCAGCTTCATCATTAGCCAGAGAGCCATTGCTTTTGAGCTGAGTGATCAGGTCGTGATAAAAGGATTCATCATTTTCATAAAAGGCAGCATTTTCAAGAATCGGCTCAATTTCCGGCTCTTCATGCGTTACATCGCTATCACCACCAAAAAGAGCATCAGCATCCATTTCCCAATCTTCCTGATCAAAAAGAAAATTTTCATCCTGCTCCTCAATTGCTTTTTCTGTTTTTTGTTCTTCTTCGTCACTGCTATACAGCTTCAGCACCGCTCCTATATCGCCAAATGTTTTGTAAACTTCTTCTTCTTTTTTGACCAAATTTTCTAATATGTGCAAATCTGTTTTTAGTCCTTCCAGTTCAGACTTACTGATCATGTAATAGATGTAGGGAGTCTGTTTTTGTCCATACCTGTCAATCCGGCCATTGCGCTGCTCGAGTGTAATTAATGACCAGGGAATATCATAATTGAACATTTTATGACAGAAGTAATGCAAGTTCACACCCTGGGAGCCAGCATCAGAACAAATTAGTATTCTTACATCTGAATCTTGTTTGCCGAAATCATCGATAATGGCTTGTTGCTCAGTGTCGGAATAGCCGCCATGAAATTCTGCCAGTACCTTATCATCCAGATTAAACTTCTCCTTCAATCTTTGTTTCAGGTATTTGATAGTATCTATTCTTTCGGCAAATATTACTATTCTATCATCCTTTTCCTTACCGGTCCAGTTTATTTTTACCAGTTCATCCTCAAAAGCATCAAATTTTGCATCCTTGTTTTTTTTCAGGATATCCTCCAGCATCACCCTCAGATTATTCAGCATCTCCAGGCTTTCAATGGCAGCTTCATTTTCCTTTTTTTCAATTCTGGAAATCCGGTTCCTGATGGTGGCCAATGCTGCTTCCGGAGAGGACATATAGGCTTTGAATATACCGATGGCGAATAAGAAGTCCTGCCGGAATTTTGATTGGTTTTCGGTATCATCCTTCATTCCTGAAATTGCCGTGAACTTCAGCTTTTGCTGATATTCCAGAAACGCTATTTCTTCAGGATTTAAATCAGCATGAATGGGAATTACTTTTCGATCCTGAAAATTAGAACGAACAGAATCATCCAGAATATGATTTTTGAACCTCCTTACATAAAACGGCTCAACATCTTTTTTTTCAAACTCACCTGATTGAGGAATGGCAATTGGTTCAATCATCTTGATCAAGTTAGCAAAACTTTGCCGTTTGCCATTATGAGGAGTAGCTGAAGTTAAGACCAGTGATTCACACCGAGTTGCCAGAAACTGCGCCAGATCTCCCCGTTGGCTGGAGATATTTGCTACCGTATGACATTCGTCGATCACTATGATATCCCAACGTGACTTTTCTATGTAATGCCGGAATTTAGCATTATTTTTTAGTGTATCTATGGAAACGATGGTTTTATCATAATAATCAAAAGGGTTTTTATTAGCCGGAAGTTCTGTTTTGATTCTGGCGATACCATGTGAGTCGAGCCTCACCAGGGGTATGGCAAACCGGTTCCATATCTCTTGCTGGAATTGACTTAAAATTGATTTCAAAGCCAATACCATGATGCGTTGTCCTTTGCCTCTCTTGATCATTTCAGCCAGCAGGATACCCACCTCGATTGTTTTTCCAAGACCCACACCATCTGCAATTAAAATACGAGGACGTGGAAGCTTTAGCGCTTTCAGGGTAGGGGCCAATTGATAATCAGCGAGATTAAATGCTGCTTTATGGGCTATGTTAATTTTCTTATTATAAACCGTAGATAATCTCACCTGGGTCTCTAAAAATAATTTGGTTTTGCGGTACCCACTGTCTATATCGGCTTTCAATTCAGTATGGGAAGGATCCAGTGCCTGGATATCCTTATCAATGGCAGTATCAAACTTGAATTTCTTTCCTTTCACTAGTTCGCTAATACCTTCAGCATCAATCAGATAAGAACTATCGACGTTGGGGATTAAATTGGTGATCAGGAAATCCTCACCTCTTACATTTATTCTGGTTCCAGGTGCTAATTGGCTGTTCATAAAGGATTTGTATTTCAGCGCAATTTATATCTAAATCCATAAAAATCAAATGATATGTAATGAATAAGTGGTGATTTTTGGGAAATTATAGTCTAATATCGATGAAGTTATTTTATAATTTTTCTAACAGTAATCCTGTATGAGTATTATTGGTACAGGAGATAATACTAGTACTTATTGATACCTATACTATTTCTTCATCCAAAAACAATTATTCATTGCTCAAATTTACGCTTAAGCCACGAATTACCTGTAACAATCTTTGCCTGGTTTTTGCTGCAATTCCAGAAATACAAATTTGGCATTGAAGTATCTGATATTAGGTTCTCCCAGTTGAGATGCAGCATATCTCCTGACCTTTTAAATGATACAATAGATTTGGTCATAAAAGTATTAACCATAAAATCCGACCGACAATAGATAAGACTAATCGTTCTCAGATACAACCATTGGGGTTATTGGGCAATGGAGACAAAGCTGATGCTACATAAAGATTGTTTTAGGATTTCGCTGGCAAATTATTTTTTTAAGTAAAAGAATTTGGAGATTAAGCATTAGTAAATGTAGTCAGAATTTTAAAACCCCGGATATTTTTCCCACCAGCCTTCATTATCTTTAAAACCTATGTATAGATCATTGGCAACTTCAATTACTAAATTATGGTACCATAAATTATCTATCCATTCCTGTGGTATGTTTGATGCCTGAATTACGCCCAAAATATTACCGGTTATAGCTCCTGTGCTATCCGAATCTCCACTATGATTTACTGCGGCTAATACTCCTTTTTTAAAATTATTTTGAAACTTTAATGCACAAAAAAGCGAAATGGCCAAAGCCTCCTCCGCTACCCATCCCTCACCGAGTACTTCTAAGGTTTTAACAGAAAAAGTATTTCCAGATGAATTGTTGTGGAGACGTAGTACTAGTTCAATCACATCTAAAAGTTCTTGATGATCATCCCACGCCACCAATTCTTTTACCGCATTTTCGATGCTATTATCTAAAGTTTCCTCATTTAAAAGATCGGCTATTACTGAGGCAAAAAAACCTCCGCTTAGATACCCGGAGGGATGGCCATGCGTAATTGCAGAATATTCTACCCCTTTTTTAAAAGCCAGCTTTCTGTCACGATGGTAGACAATTCCCACCGGTGCCATTCGCATTACTGTGCCGCAACCTTTACTGTTGTTTATTTTGTTTTTCACACTCCCGCGCTCTTTGTTTTGCAAAGCGGACAGGCAAGTATTTCCCGGTGCTCTTCTCTTATGTAGTTCCTTTTGCTTGATAAGCCAGCCACTATCATCAAGTTCATCAGTTTCACCTTGAGTTTGCAACCACCTGCGGTAAGCTTTATAAACAATGGCATTTTCTGCTCCTCCAATACCCTTGTGTAATGCCCTGGTTCTGGCTCTCAGCAGCCCTTCGGCAGTGAATAAAGTCATTTGAGTATCGTCGGTGAACTCGCCCTGGTTGCCATGCTCAAAATAACCTGTAACGCCTTCCTTACCACAGTTTGACTGGATAGTTTTTATGTCGTCAAACTCTACTGGAGCTCCTAATGCATCGCCTATAGCACCACCTAATAGGCAACCGAAAACTTTATTCTTCATTATGCTTGAATTTCTTTATTCTAAATTCTTCAACGATACCAGGAGCCTTTAAAGTGTCACCGTAAAAATAAATACCATTGACTTTAGGTATTATATCTTTTAACCTTTCTCCATATTTTTCAATCATTATTTCACCAATTGCGATGTATCTGTCATAATATTCATAATAGCACAATTCTCGCCAAACCTCTTTTTCATCATATTTGAAAACCATAAACCCATCACCACCCTCTTTAACTTCACTCATATGGAAAATCAGTTCATCACCATCTAAATGTGGTAATTGCTCCGGATTTTTCAATCGGGCAGCTTCAAATCGCTCACGTTGGGCTAATAATTCCTGCGCCTCTTTTTGTTCCATTTCATTTCCCAAAACAGCTGTTTCTTCCAGAGATGGAAAAACTACCAAACCTCCTGGTAATGATTCTCCGCAATTGGGGCAATCGATCTCATAGCCAGCATCAAAATATTCTCCAATGGTTGTTTCTTCTCCCGTACCTTGCCAATTGCAGTTTTTACAGGTAAATTTTTCGTTTTTGTAGGTGAAATAATTCATTGTATGGTTTTTTAATAATTTAATAGTTTAATGATTTAGAACCATAATTATTCAATTTTACATCTTTATTCAATCGCTTATCTGCTTCGTAAAGTACTCTATCGGCAACTTTAAAATCAATATTATTTTGAATACAGACTTTCCGAAGTTTTAATAAGTAATTATGATAAAGCTCAATTTGATCATCAATTTTGGACGGTACCTTTAATTCATTTTTATAAATCATTCGGTAAACCCGCTGGTCAATGATTTGATAAATGTCAGGATTCTTGAATCGAAGAATGGTTGAAGCCATAGGCAATCTGATGCCATGGCAACCAAGTAGAGCTGATAAAACTTTCGAACTCAATGCTATATTTAATTCAGTCTGCTCGCTACTGATTTGATTCAGCAGATGTAAAGCTTCATCATCTACCGGAGCATAACGATTTACTTTCCAAAGAACAATTTGATTAATAACTTCCTGATCAAATTCACCTTCGAAAGTATCTAGTTTGTTGGTAAGTACCTTCTGATAATTGAATTGATAATCAGAGGCGGCTAATGATTCTGTGATAATTGTTTTTATTGCCATAAATTATGTTTATTCAACCTTCCACAAAACCACATTACAAAAAATATCCCTTTTAGTATATCTACTTTGCTTGGATGCAAAATCCTCAATGGCAATTCTGCGTAAATCCGGGAAATGCTGTTCCAAACTTGAAATTCTGCCATCCAGTTCATTGTTTCGAGTGTAACTATCGACAAGTGCTATAAAATACTTTTCATAATGGATATCCTCTTTATCTCTCATACTTTTTAATTTCTGTACATCATTGATATAGGAATGCACGGTATCTCTGAGTTTTAATTCAAACACATACTTTGTATTTCCTACTTGAAAAGCAAAATCTGTGGGACCACCATTTCCGAATAATGTTTCTCTGATCCATTTGCTTTCAGCATTGAAAATTTCCGACTCATTCGTTTTAATGGCTTTACCCATAAGAATTGCAATATATAATTCCGGAGCATAGAAAATGCCTTCATCTGATAACTGAGAAAGTTCCTGATCTTCTTTTTCAAGTGTGGCAAAAATGCTATTGAAGAGTGATTGTGTGTTCATCGTATTAAAATTAAAATGAATACTAAAAATAGTCAGGCTTGAGGTTAAAACCACTTTAAATACCCTTATAAAATTAGGCAGGTAATAAAAACTAAAACTTTTGAAAAGGATTTTTATACGTCCATAAACTTATAATATTTCTTAACCAAACCCACTTTTCCAAATGGGCCATTTTGATTCCTGATGATTTCTACCTGGATTCGCGGTTGGGTGGCAATTCCATAATACTCCGGAAAATAAACACTCATGATCATATCAAAGTGCTCTTTTGGAAATCGATGTCTTGGCTTAGTTCTTCCTGGGATGGCGGTACAATAAGTTCATCAGGAAGTGCAATACCAAGAATGATGGTCATCGCTCGCTTTTGGGCTAATTTGCGAATTGCCTGTAACAATTCAATGTCTGGTGTTTGCTGCAACTCCAGGAACAGAAATTTGGTTTGGGTGGTATCTATTGCTTCTGCCAATTTCACCATATCCGGTAAATATTGCACATAACAGTGTTGCCAACCAGTAATATTTAAATTTTCTCCCAGCCTTTCGGATTCAATTAATTCTGGATGACTATTTTTCGGGAGAATATGCCTCTATTGATAATATCCGTAGAAGTATCTGATATTTGGTTCTCCCGGTTGAAATGAAGCACATCTCCTGACCTTTTAAAAGATACAACAGATTAACCATGAAGTTATTTACTATAAAGACAGGTCGGCCACATATAAGATTTATGGTACCTGGATACCAGGCCATCAGTTGTTCCAAAGAGGCAAAACCGGTACTGGTACCTTGCAGTGACTGTTTCAAATTTCCGGAATTAAGATATT
>CAZQEZ010000104.1:0-5371 GCA_964592475.1 uncultured Roseivirgaceae bacterium | reverse complement strand
ATTTGTTAGAAAAATAAGATCACTCCCCCCTCACCACCTCCCCCACTTCCTTCCTAATCCTCCTGTCATTGTACCCAATCACCTGCTGCCAATCATCCGCTCCTTTCAAATCAATGATGGCATCAACTGATAAAACTGCCGCTAGTCAATTTTCCGGAAACGGCCCCAGAAGAAAGGCTATCGTATCATTTTAAATTTTTAGAGCTAAAAGTAGAAGTTTTAGACGTTGATTTTTAGAGACTACCATTGAATTTTATAAACTAAATTTATATTAGTTAGCTATAATTCCGCAATATCAAATTTCCATCGTTTTAAATCTTTAAAAATTTTAGTAGTCACTAAATAATATATTAAAATTTTGAATACTTTCTGATAAAAATACTTTCTAATTTATTTGAATTAAAATCAACATTTAATACCTTTATAAAACAAATACTAACACTTTCTGATATTCATGAAAAACTACAGTAAGTATTTTGCCATAAGTGAAGATGATAAATCATGGGGCATTCATACAATGGATTGTGGAAGATCGGTCATAAAGCCTGGTGCAGCATTTCCTTCTCCTGAGCATCCAGAAAATTATCAAATAACATGGGAAAGAGGCAGGATATTACATGAATTTCAGTTAATCTATCTAGTGGAGGGTACTTGTATTTTCGATAGCCAATATAGTGGAAAAATCAAAATAGAATCAGGATCTATCATTCTTATCTATCCGGAAACATGGCATCGGTATAAACCGGATAGTGGAAAACTCTGGCATACCTACTGGGTAGGGTTCGGAGGAAATCTGGCTTATGATTTTACTCAAAAACTTGAATTGAAACGAGATAACCCCATAAAAGTAATAGGATACCAGGAAAAGGTAGTTCAAATTTTTCTAGACATTCTGGAAACCAGTCAAATTGAATTCACCGGATATCAGCAGGTATACGTTGGTGAAATTATTAAACTGATAGGAATGATACATGCAATCCATCGAAAATCGGAATTCAAACAAAAAGGTATAGATCGTATTATTCAAGAAGCAAAACTGATCTTGATGCAAAAAAAATTGAGTATATCCATGGAGGAGGTCGCAGCTGAATTGAACATGAGTTATTCATCCTTCCGTAAGTTGTTCAGGGACTATACCGGCATTTCTCCAGGTCAATACCAGATGCAACATAAGATCAACAAGGCCATCAGTTTGCTCAACGAAGGGAAATCTAGCATCAAAGAAATTGCGGCAGAACTAGAGTTTGAAACACCACAATATTTTGCCCGGATTTTTAAAAAGAAAACCGGAAAATCACCGAAGGAATATAGTCAGCAACTGATGCGGAGGAAAGGCAAGACATGACAAATAGCATAGCATTATCTTATACATTATTTGTCGATCTTTAACTCGTAAGTACCTCTGGCTGCAAAAGATGGTAGATGTACCAGCCAATCGGTGATGCTGGTAAAACCAGATACCAGTTCATTTTAACTCTACAATAACTCCCATATAGTAATGCTAACCTCACGTTGTAATGTCATGTGATCAGAGAAAATTGCTTACGGCTTTAAATTAAATTAGCTAAAGAAATAAGGGCAGCAATGTTAATACAGGAAATAATCGCTTTATAATCATTTGCTATTTGTTATTTTTCTACCCATTAAATTTTGCCGGTCAAGTTTCACAGGCTGTACCGTAACAATTTCCACCGGGCCAAATAAACCTGATCTGATAAGAGGCACTTCCTTCCAGGGGAGCCATAAGGCATTCAAGCCGGGAACTATACTATTGGTCTTGTTGGTGCTGGTAAACTTCTTACCGGTGATGGCGTCGCCTACTAACCTATTGGACCAGGTATTGGCTACTTCCACCACCAGGGTATTTTGGCCCGGCTTCAATTCATCGGTAATATCAAACCGGTAAGGTTTGGCCCAGGCTATGCCCAGCGATTTATCGTTTAGCCAGACTTCTGCGACGTGGGAAAGGTCTCCCAAATCCAGAAAAATTTTGGCATCTTTCAGATCATGATCATGAATGACATGAAAATAGGTTTTTTTATAGCTCGCTATGCCGGAAAAATACTTAACGCCTTCCTGGTCAACTTCGGTCCATGATTTTAATTCCGGCATGATGACCCTCTCCGGGGCACCCCAACCTTCAGGAAAATTCACCTCCCAGGCACCTGTTAATTCCTTGCGATTGATTTTGTTGTTGATGATCTCAGATTGATCGCCTTTTTTTAATTTGAATTTACCATCATCCCAGATCAGCAAACCATCATTAATAAACTGTAATCGGGGCGGAAACTGTTCTTTTTCAATTGCAGAATAGGCTGCCTCCTGATTGCCTGTACGAAAAGCAACAAACAGGCTTTGATAGGGAGCCAGTGATATAGGCACTTCAATATTTTGCTGCACTTGCTGGTAAACAGGAACAGGAATGATCTCACCGGTGGCAGGATCCCAGAATTCAGGGATTTTATTTTGCTGGCGAAAATTTACCTGACGGTTAAGCCATTGGTCTGTGGCATTTCTGATAAAATAATAATCCAGGTCGTCTTTAGCATAATGAATAAAATCGAGCTGGTAAAAATCATCTCCTTGATAGCTAATATCCGGGCCCACTCCTACCTGACTGAGCAATTCAGCTGGTTCAACCTCTGCCAATACCTTATTTTTTTGCTTTTGCCAGTCGGCCGGATTATAATCTGTCCACAACTTATCGATCAGTCCCTTTACTTTGGGCATACCGGCCGTAATCTTGCGGGTTGCCACCTGGTGCGGTTTTTTACCTGCAATTAATGCGCCCTGTGAGGCCAGATTTTCCAGTTTGAGCAGCACCTCAGGATGAATTTCGTATTCATCAGTCAGGACCAGCAATTTAAATTTTGCCCCGGTGGAAGGAAGGATCAGTCTTCCATTCTTAACCTCAAGTTCCAGCAGTTTTTCTGTATTAAATATTTCATAATCATATCCAGGCCCGACCGTGAACCGGCTGTTTTTATGGCCGCCATAATTAGGAATGGTATCTCCATAATAAAAAGCTACATCTGCCTGAAAATCAGCTTCCTGCAAGATGTAGGAGACCCGGGCCAGGTACTCATTAAATGGTTTTATCTTGGGCCACCAGACCCTCTTATCGTTGTAATGAGTGCCGGCGCCATAAGCAATGCCGGGATAGCCGGTACCGGCGGGATTATGGGTTGAGCCATGCACCACCACCTTATTCATACCTTCACAAAAGGCCCGGTCGCCGACCGGTTTCATTTCAAATGGACCTTCCTGCCATTGCTGGGTGGTAGTAAATGCCTCCATTTCCACCAAATCCCGTCCATAAATATGAGAAGCGGCCGAGACTTCTTTGACAACCCGTAAAATATCAATACCTTCGGGATGAGTTTTATAAGGATGATTGATCCAGAATTCACCCCGGGGAATATCCAGGCTGCCCAGGGCTTTAATGGGTTCAACCGGTACGTTGTGCAGGGGCAATCCCGGACCTCCGGATTCGCTGTTGTTTTTGAGCCCATGCTGATGGCAGATTTCCCGGGATTTCATATAAAAGTTGTTGATCATCAATTCCGACAAGGTTCTCTGGAAGTCAGCCCTGAAATGTGCTTCAGCTTCCTTTTTAAATACATCTTCCGCAAATAGGGCAGGTAAAAATTTGTATACGTCGTAGCCATTGATCTGCTTAAATTCCTGAGGGAGAGTAATGGTCCAGGTAAATCCTTTGGCTTCATAACTGGCCATATAAAGGGATTTCAGAGCAGTCTTACTTAAATCATCCCCTAATACGGATTTTAACCGGTCGATGATGTAATTGAAATGAAACTTAGTGGCCTCAGCATCAAAATGGTCAACAATAGGACCTGCCGATTCAGGGCTGGGAAGCACCAGGTTTTCGCCGGAATTGGAACAAATGTATCTGGTCACCTGCCAGTCACCTTCCGGAGCATTCCATTCGAGTATCCCCGTTTCCGGATTAAAATGGGCAGAAACATTGATGATCTTACCAGTATCGAGGGGCTGCATATTGGCTGGAATTGCCAATACCGCGATTTCCTCATAAAAAACAGGTTTACCATCTTTACCGAATTCGATCAGCCGCGACTTACCCCGGGGATCTTTTTCAGGAATCTCTGGGAAAGGCAGCTTAATACTGGAACCGGAATTCCGCTTAAGCTCAATTGATGCCTGATAAATGGACTTAGCCGCATGTTTGGGAGGGATCCAGTTGCCACCGGCATTCCAACTGCTGGCGGTATTCAACCCAACCGAAAGGCCCAGCTTTCCGGCTTCTTCTATCGCGAATTTAAGGGTCTGCAAGGATTCAGGGCCCAAATAAGCCGGACCAGTTTTAACCAACGCAGTATCCCGGGAGCCGATCTCAAAGATGGTCATGCCGGATATACCCATATCCTTAAAAGATTTAAATTCCTGCTTGAGCCTGACTGTATCTACATAACCTCCCAGCCACCAGTGATATACGATGGGCTGGGCTTGGTGAGGCGGGTTTTGAAAGCCTTGCGAAAGTGCCTGGTAATGATTTGACGATTGCGCCAGCAGATCAGCATTTATAAAAAGCACAAAAGAAAAAATAATCAAAGTCTTTATGGTTGTAATCTTCATCATTGCATGAGTTTTAATTGAATTTAGTTGATCGAAATTTCTGATTTGGAATTCTCTGTAATTTTTAAAGTCCGTGCTTTTACCATCTGAACCGGGCCGAATAATCCTGATTCAATCAGCGGCACCTCTTTCCAGGGGGCACGAATAAAAAAACCTTTGCTTACTACTATCGAACTTATATTGGCATTGGTATAATTTTCATTCATCACTGCATCTCCTACCAGGCTATTGGACCAGGTATTAGCTACTTCTATCTTCAGGGTATTATTGCCTGACTGCAGAAAATCGGTAACATCAAACCTGTGCGTTTTCGACCAGGTGATTCCCAATCGCTTGTCGTTAAGCCAAACTTCTGCTACATGTGATAAATCCCCCAAATCAAGCTGAAAAAGGGCTTCAGGCCAGGCATTAGTATTCGGTACATGTACAAAACTTTTTTCATACCTGGCATTGCCGGAAAAATATTTTACCCCATTATGATCCGATTCGGTCCAGGATTTTAATTCACCAAAAATAACCCTTTCGGGAGCACCCCAGCCTTCAGGAAAAAATACTTCCCAGGCTCCTTCCAGAGGTTCTGCATCTACATAATTGTTTACCAAAACTGTATCATCCTCAGTAATAAGCTCATACTCACCATCATCCAGAATATTAATTCCGTCCGGTGAATAGCGAAACCTGGGCAGCGTGTATGCACCTTTACTGTTTTTCAAAATTCCGAAGTGCGACTTACTTTCACCCGATCTGAAAACCACCA
>CAZQEZ010000103.1:0-14131 GCA_964592475.1 uncultured Roseivirgaceae bacterium | reverse complement strand
AAAACCATCAAAGCAGTACCCGGCCCTACTCCACTAATAGAAATAAGGTATAGAAAAAGTTCTTTCTCCTCGAAAGTAGAAAAGCCATAAAGAGTTTGAGCATCCTCTTTTACATGTAGATAGGTATGAAGACGGCAACGATCTACCGTTTTTACCGCGGCAAATGTATTGAGCGAGATTTTTATATCATATCCTACTCCCTGCACATCAATTACAACATGTGCAGCTTCTTTCAGGGCTAATTTGCCCTCTATGTAAGCATACATAAAAGTTTATATGGTTAGTGGTCATTTATAACGTACATGAGCTGGTTGACATTCTATTTGAGCAGGTAAAACTGATAAAATATTCTCATAAAATAAAAAAGCCGGCCTTAAATTTTATAAGTACCGGCAATATTTTAAAAAACTTAACCTGTTGATTATCAAGATTTCTCTTTTATTTCCATGTATTCTTCCCTGGTTCTAAATGTATTAAGTATTATTTCTAACTCTCGCATGCTTAGTCTTTTGGTTTTGCCCGGGCTAGCCACGTATCCCTCTATATAATAGAGCCTGTTTCTTTTTTCATCTACAAATAGGTAACTAAGAAAAGGACCGCCCATCGAGATATCACTTAATTTCCACAACCCGCGGGTTTCAATTGAGTATTTTCCATCAAAATTTATCTTTTTCGTAGTAATTGGAACTAAAGTCTCTGTTACCATATATATACTGGTATCTTCAATATCGCGTAGATATTTTTGGGCTATTTTTTCTCGCAAACTAAATATATTCTGATCCTCAAATACTGATTCATTATCATATTCCTGGTGATAAATTAATAAGTTTTTATCAATGTCATGGTTATAATGCCTTATCCACAGAAAATTATCTCTTTCCTTTGCCAATTTATAGTTAGCAGGAATTTTTAGGTAAAAATCATGCTTAGCAAGCAAGGTTTTCATCAAACCTTTTTCTTCTACCCCACTATATATTTTTTTAGTGAGGCGTGTGATTTCAGGTTTAAGAAATACTTGCTGCAAATCTTCTCTATTCTCTGATATCTTATTAATTAGCTGGGATTGCGATTGACCAAAAAGATGCAGGACCGTCTGGCCTTTAGCGTATTGATCTTTCAATACAAACCTATACATATCTGGTTTATCCTGAATCATTTGCAGAGACTCTTGTGTGAAAAAGCCCTTCATTCGCTGGCCCTGTCGGCTATTGTTCTTCAAAGTAGTTACAAATAAAAGATTGGTGGCTTGCTTTAAAAACCCGGTAAATTGAAGTGGATTTACATATTTAATAGAAAACATAGGTTCGTCACGTGGTAAACCAGGTATGGCCATTGCAAATGTTTCTTTTATCGCATCTCCTAATTCACTATTCCAGTGAGCAGAGTCCATTACGATATAAATTTCGCTTTCTGCACCCTTGGCTGCTGGCAAATTGCTACTACTGCCATTTTTGCCAGAGTCAGATGAACATGCTGATAGCATAGTTACAATTAGCAATAATATAATTATAAAATGGGATTCTTTTTTCATTGGTAAATTTTTGCTTAAAGTTATTATTTTTTGATTTAAGCCTCAAATAAAGCAATAATGCTTCATTGACCTTAAAAGTCACATAAATATTGAATAAAACAATCGACCTTAAAAACCAAATACTATGCCAAATTAACCGATGACCAATTTCATTCCTGGCTTTATCTTGCTGTTTTTCAAATTGTTAAGTTCTTTTATTTTTTCAATACTTAACCCTTCGTATTTTTTAGAAATGTGCCATAAAGTATCCCCTGGTTGCACGATGTATACTCTACCATTATGAGATATAGGATCTGTTTTATTGCTTTCTTTGGCAACTGAAGTAGTTGAGGGTATTGTGTTAGGATTAGCATATATAGTAAGTTTTTGTCCTATCCGGATAACATTAGAGCGTAAATTATTCCATCTTCTAATATCCGCAACTCGTACTTTATAAGTCTCAGCTATTTTTCCTAATACGTCTCCTGATCTAACCTTATAAATTACTTTGTCCTTCCCTGCCGTGTTAATTGGGTGAGCTTTAGCCAAAGTTGCCATTTTGCTCTTATCTGTTTTTCCAATAGAGTCTAATATTTCGGTTCGATTACTAATGTAAAATTCTTTTTTGTCATACGGAATGCGAACCGGGTACCCCTTACTATCAGAAGGCAATATGTTTTTTTGTATTTCAGGATTTAATTCAGCCAAGTCTTCATAACAAAGGTTAAGCATATTAGCAAGGGTAGGAATATGTGCATATCCGTCAATTAATATGGTGTCGTAAGCCAAATGGTAGTCCTTTTCTTCATCCAAAAAAATGTTATGATTTTCGGCAAAATTTAAAACATAAATAATAGCAACAAATTGAGGCAGGTAACTGCGTGTTTCTCTGGGCAAACTGTGATAAGCCCCCCAAAAGGTATCTTTACCTGATCTTCGTAGCGCTTTTCTCACATTTCCCGGTCCGGCATTGTAAGAAGCTAAAGCCAATTCCCAATCGCCAGATATAGTATATAGTTGCTTTAGATACCTGCAAGCTGCTTCAGTGGCTTTTTCAGGATCCATTCTCTCATCAAAATAATAATTCTGATCCAGATCAAATATTTTACCGGTGTAAGGCATAAACTGCCACAAGCCTACAGCTCCTACTCTAGATTTAGCTTGAGTATTTAAACCTGACTCTATAATACTTAAATATTTAAGTTCATCAGGCAAACCATAAGCAGCTAATTTTTCCTCAAAAATGGGAAAATAAATATCTTTGCGACGCATTATCATGCGAGTGTAATCCCTATTCCTGATAGAAAAGTAATCTATAAATGCTCTTACAATTTCATTGAGATTGAGTGGAATTTCCCCTTCAATTGTTGCCAGCCTGTTAGCAATGGTATCAAATGATACATCCGGAATAAATTCATATTGATAGATAGAACTATCATTTACTTCTATTTTTACTTCCTGAGCTTTGCTTGCAGAAATACCGGTAAATAATATCAAGATTATTATCACGCGCCGCATATCTTAACTTATTAGTTGTCCATTAATTGTTTTGAGAAAGAAAACAGGTTTTCTTCGCTAAAGAAATTGCCCATTACCTGTAAACCTACGGGCAAACCATTGCTGTCTTCACCATTGGGAATAGAAATTGCCGGCAGGCCAGCTACCGAAGCCTGCACAGTAAATAAGTCGGCTAAATACATTTCCAAAGGATTATTACTTCTTTCACCCATTTTAAACGCTGTGGTAGGAGTTGTTGGCATCACCACAAAATCATATTGAGTAAGTAATTCTTCTAATTTATTCTTTATCAACCGCCGCACTTTTTGTGCTTTAGTATAGTATGCATCATAGTAACTGGCACTCAAAACGAATGTTCCCAGTATAATTCTTCTTTTTACCTCTTCGCCAAAACCCTCTGACCTGGTTTTTTTATACATGGTTTCCAAGTTATGACCATTAGGACTCCTGTAACCATACTTCACTCCATCAAACCGACTTAAATTTGAACTTGCCTCTGCCGTAATAAGAATATAATAGGTAGGCAATGCATATTTCATTAGCGGAAAATCTACTGGCTGTACCAGATGCCCTTGACTTTTGAGCTGTTCAATTTTATTGAGAGTATTTTCTTTAATATCAGCAGAAAGGCCTTTATTTTCCAGGGTATCTTTTATGTAAGCTATCTTATATTGCTTCGAATTAACTAATGCTTTACTATAAGCAGGCACTTCCTTTTGTGAAACCGTATTGTCATAATCATCTTTTCCTGATATTACTTCCATGAGTAAAGCGCAATCTTCTACATTTTTGCTTAACACACCTATGGTATCAAATGATGACGCATAGGCGATAAGTCCATGACGAGAAATGCGTGAATAAGTTGGCTTGAAGCCTACTATGCCGCAGAAAGCAGCCGGTTGCCTTACAGATCCACCAGTATCGGAACCCAAAGATGCCAGGCACATGTCCATTTGCACGGATACTGCTGATCCTCCTGAGGATCCTCCGGGCACCCTATTTTCTCCTATGCCATTTAATACCGAACCATAAGCTGAATTTTCATTGGATGAGCCCATGCCAAATTCATCACAATTAGCTCTACCAATAATGATGGCATCTTCTTGAATAGCCCTTTCTACCGCGGTAGAAGAAATTTGTGAAATAAACCCATCTAAAATTTTACTGCCTGCTTGAGCTTTATGATCTTGATAGCAGATTATATCTTTTATAGAAATTACCATGCCGGCCAGTTTACCCGCTGTACCAGCTTTTATTTTTTGATCAATGATAGCAGCTTTATTTCGTGCATCATCAGCAAATACTTCTAAAAAAACGTTCAGATGCTTTTGCTTTTCAATATTTTCCAAATAATGGTCGACTACTTGCCCGAGAGTAGTTTTACCAGAATTTATGGCTGATTGTATGGCTGCTAATGACTTCAAGTGCTAATAATTAAATTTTTTCTTCTTTTTTCTGTTCAGTTTTCGAATCATCAATTTCTTCCTTTGATTCAGGCTTCTTTTCTTGTTCATTGGTGGCATCTTTAAATTCTCTGATACCTTTACCCAAACCTTTAGCCAGCTCTGGAATTCTTTTGGCTCCAAAGAAAATCAAAATTATTAAAATCACCAACAAAATTTCCCAACCTCCAAGGCCACCGAAAAATAATAAAGTATTTGTCATAATAATTTATTTTATTGCTTTAATTCTTACGTATCTTATTTATTGATATAAATTGTTTATATTTTTCTATAGAATAAACCTGATCACATATATAAGTAATTTTTATGAAAAGAGGAGCTTCTTAAATAATTATTTACGCACCAACCACTTTTCCGGATCAAGCTTTTGGCTATTTTTCCATACCATAAAATGCACTTCTGAAATACCATTTTTGTCGGTATGTACTTTACCTATTTGATCATTGGTTTTAATAGTTTGACCCGTTTTGACATTCACCTTGCTTAATTTAGCATATACTGTAAAGTATTCCCCGTGCTGTACAATCACCAGATTGTAAAAAGGTGGAGGAGCTACCGCTACTTTTGTCACTTTACCATCGAAAACAGCATACACGTTTTCATTTTTATTTGTTTGAATATCTATCCCGTCATTTTTTTCATTGATGCCTTTTAGGATAGGGTGAGGGTGAAGCCCAAATTTACCGCTAACAAAGCCTCCACTTACAGGCCACATCAACTTATTTCGATTGTCAGCAAAAGAAGTAGAGGCATATCTAAATGCAGTTCTTTCTTTGGCTGTGGTAGCAGCGCTGGCAGCTTGCTTCATTTCTTTTTCTACCAAGGTAGCTATCAATTCATCAAGCTTGTTTACTGCACTTTTTTTACTTTTCACTTCTTTACGTAGCTCGTTTTCTTTTTGTGTAAGCTTTGCTACAACTTGGTCCTGCTTACCTTTTACTTGAAATAGGCTTTTGTTTTCTTGGAGTTTTTGGGCACGTAAATTTTGCTTTTGTATATGTTTACTTTCAATAAAAGATACCTGTTGCTTCAGCATTTCTTTTACTTTTTCAATTTCGGCTACCTGACTTTTACGGGCTTTGCTATACTGCTCCATATATTTGAGACGCATATAAAATTGGCGAAATGTATTGGCAGAAAAGATAAAGGAAAGTTTGTTGAATCCCTTATTAGCCTTATAGGTAATATAGGCCATAGTGGCATATTCCTTTTTGAGATTTCTTAAGTCTTCTTCAAGGGAGGCAATTAGCAATTGTACTTCTTTAATTTCAGAGTTAAGCATACTGATTTCCCTGTTGATTGATTTTATTAGACTTTCGCGAGCCTCAATTTGTTTTTTCAAGGCAAATAACTGACCAAGGCTAACCACTTTCTCATCTTCAGTTTCTGCTAATATTTTCTCCGCTTCCTTTATTTCCTGCAAAGTACGCTTCTTTTCCCTTTCCAGATCCGTTTTACTTTTTTGGGCCTGAACATTTGCAATAGTAAAAAATAGAAATAAAGATAAAAGTAGTTTCCTGATCATCTACGATGGTATTTATCTGGTATTTCAAACGGAAAAGATAAATCTGTATTTTCCAAATCTATTCTTTTATGATCAATATTTATCTTCGTTTGGGAGTTGTTGCCTGCATTATTGTTGTAGGTAAGTACAATGTCACTAGAATACGGAAAAACATTTTTTTCTAACCTTTCAAAATCCCCATAAGTAAAATTTAGGGTATTTTTTGTTGGTATTTCCTCAATAAAAACTCTTTCCAATTTTAAAGTCTTTGCATTGATGTAATTTTCTACCAAGTATTTATCCATCAATTGTCGTATGGTAAGTACATCTTTATTTTTTTTCAGCTCGTCTTTAAGATTAATTTCTCGAGGCATATTGCCAATCAACATCGCTTGAATTAACGAGTAATCTATATCGAAATTAAATTTTTTGCTTAGCTCTTTGTAGTTCATTGCCTCGTATTCATTCTCAATACGATTAATTAGCACCATTGAATCCGGGGTAATCAATCCACGGGCCACTTCTATGCCTAAAAACGCGGACAAAGATACCCAGATTATGCTATCTTTTTTGATACGAATATTGGCATTAAGCGAAAGGTTGCGATGGCCATTGTCGTAGCGTATCTTAGCTCGGGAGCTAAAGTTGCGGAAGTCAACATTTTGTACTTTAAATTTATTTTTACCAAAATCTGATATTGAAACTTTTTTACTGCATGATACCAGCAAAACGGCTACTAAAAATATTGCTATTATTTTATTCATATAGTTTTTTATCCGCAATTTTTTTATCAATTAGTTCCGATGTTTCATCCATCCCTTTGGCTCTTTGCCACTGTTTTACTGCGCCGTCTATATCGCCAAGCTTGAATAGAATATCACCGTAGTGTTCAATTATCGTACCATTGACATCTTTCTGAATTGCTTTTTCAATTATTTTTTTGGCCTGAGAGTAATCACCATTCATATATAAAACCCATGCACGCGTATCTAAATAATTTGGTGAATCCGGATTTCTTTTCACCAATTTTGCAGACATTTTATTGGCTAGGTCCAAATTTTCCTTCCTTTGAGCCAGGTAATAACTGTAATTATTTAACACATGGTCATTATCCGGATTGGCATCTAGCGCCACCTGATAAGCTTCATTAGATTTTTCAAATTTTTCCACACTGTGATAAGCATCTCCCAGTTGACCGGCAATCATGCTCAATAGTTGTAAATCACCACTGGCAAGTTTTTTCCCGTATTCCAATACTATGATAGCTTCTTCAAAATCTTTATCTAAAAAGTGAGCGCTGCCTTTAAATAAATAAATTATTGCTTGGTTTGGATAACTTTCCAGTGCCTTATCAGAATGCTCAATTACTGATTTATAATCTTGTAAAGAAAGAGCTATTTGAATGATATTTCGCCACAAAGCAAAATTTTCATGACCATTTTCAATGGCTTTTAAATAATATTCATTAGCAAGACCCAGATTTTGAATTTTAAAATTAAAATCGCCATATACTGCGTATACCGTACCATCATCAGGGTGCGCATCTATTAGGTTTTCGGCTAATTTTTTACAAAACTCTTCTATTTCTTTTCCTGGCAATTGGTTGAGATAACTAAGAAATATCTGTACCTTAACATTAACATCAATTACAGGACTGGCAAATGCCTCTTTTAAACTCTCTCTTGATTTTTCGGGCTCGCCATTTTTCTTGTAGGCATCTGCTAGCATCATGTTGGCTTTGGCATTACCAGGTTCGAACGTTTTTACTTGTTCTAAGTAGTCTATTGCTTCTGTTATCTTATCATTTGATAGCAACACCTCCGCTTGAGACAAATAATATTCTGGCTCTTCGGGAAATAATTCAATTAGCTTTTGACCCTCCAATAATGCTTGTTTTAAATCTCCAAGCTTGATGTATATTTTTTGCTTTTGTAAAACTACTTGATCATTCACCCCAAATATTTCTTCAGCCTTATCATAGGCATCCAATGCTTCCTGGTATTGCTCACGCATAATATGCAAATTGGCTAATTCAAAATAATACTGTTCAGTGCCTTCTACATTTTCAAGCAAAGCCTCGTATAGCTTTATAGCTTCCTGATAATTGCCTTGGCGACCATAAATTTGAGCGGTGAGCAAGTAATAATACTTGTTTTTAGGATTTAATTCCACTGCTTTTAATGCATAACTAATTGCTTTTTCCGACTCTCCGTTCTTAGCTAACGTTTCGGCTATTTTAAAATTAATGGCTGCATTTTTAGGTTCTATCTCCAGCGCTTTTAAAAATAGCACGTATGCCTTCGAATAATCTTCCAATATGAAGTACTTCTGTGCCTCAATAAAATATCTCTCCGCTTCGGTAGCGTGACTTTTGGCTTTATCAGGTATGTCTTTTTTAAATAAACCCCATTGAGCATTTACTGTAAGAGGAACCGTAAAAATAATCAATAAGAAGAAGATGAAAGGAAATAATCTCAGTTTGGTAATATGCATATTAATATAAATTACTGAATGATAGAGTTGTAGTCCCCTATGCTCAAGTCAAATTTTTTACCCTGTAAATTAACAAAATTTCCGATCATAGAGTTTTCCATCATCATATTCTTTACATTAGAATTTTCCTGAACAATAGAATTTTTAATAATAGAATCCTCAATTACAGAATTTTTCCCAATAGAAACGTGCGGCCCTACAACACTATTGCGCAACTCTACGTTTTCCCCTAAATAAGCAGGCTCTATTACGATAGAGTTTAACAATTTTACATTATCACCCTTGAGTGGTTGCTCCTCCAAATATTGTAAATATCTCTTGTTGGTATCTACAGTGGCGTTTTTATTACCGCAATCCAGCCAATCAATTACCTGACCAGGGTAGAACTTCACACCGTTTTCTTTCATAGTTTCAAGCACCCGTGTTAGCTGGTATTCTCCGCTATCTTTTAAGTCATTGTCTATCAGCAATTTAAGCTCTTGGCGCAGCATTTCACCATTTTTAAAATAATAAATACCAATAATTGCCAGATCAGAAACCTGGGTTTTAGGCTTTTCCACAAAATCAGTGATCTGATTATTTTTGTCTAGCTTTACTACACCAAAAGCAGAGGGATCTTCAACTTTCTGCACCCAAATGATAGCGTCTTGCTCTCTATCCAATTTAAAATTAGCTTTGAATAGCGTATCGGCAAAAGCAACTATTACATTGCCTTCGAGAATTTCTTTCGCGCAATAAATAGCATGCCCAGTACCCAAAGCCTCATTTTGATAAAATATCTGACCTTCCGCTCCTACTGAAGCTGCTATTTCTTTTAGATTATTTTCTACTTCCTTACCAAAATCCCCAACTACAAACCCAATTTTTTCAATTTGTGCATCTGTTACTTTAGCAATGTCTTCCACTAGACGTTGTACAATTGGTTTTCCTGCTATTGGAATTAAAGGTTTTGGTATTGTTAAAGTATGAGGCCGCATTCGCTTACCAATTCCGGCCATAGGAATAATAATATTCATAGCTTTAATAAATTTAATTCTTTCCGGTGCTACCATAACCACCAGCACCCCTGGTGGTTTCACTTAAATTGTCTACCAGTTCCCAGTTTATGGTTTCATGCTTTGCAACAACCATTTGGGCTATTCGATCTCCGTTTTTTATAGTAAAAGTTGTATCACTTAAATTTACTAAAATAATTTTTACCTCACCGCGGTAATCAGCGTCAATTGTACCTGGTGTGTTCAGCACTGTGATGCCATGTTTGTAAGCCATGCCGCTTCTGGGGCGAATTTGGGCTTCGTACCCTACCGGCAATTCAATATATAATCCTGTGCCAACCAGCTGTCTGTCAAGGGGTTTTAAAGTAACCTCATCATCCAAACTGGCGTACAAATCAAGGCCGGCTGCATGATCGGTTTGGTACTGTGGTAACTTATGTTTTGATTTGTTAACAACTTTTATTTTCATAATTATTTCTTTTTTACAATTTGCTTTAGTTTATTTCTTTCGGTTATAAATAAATAAGCTAAATAGGTAAATGATGTAATGAGACCAATGGCATAATTTACAAAAGTATTTTCAAATTTAATATTGAAAAAGATAACTACAATCACCGTGGCTATTAAAACCTGAGTAGCAATACTTTTGACATTGTAGGGAACTTTAAAATGCTTTTGACCTACAAAATAACAAGCCATTGACATTCCCAGGTAAGCCACAATAGCTGTGATGGCACTGCCTAAAAACCCGATTACAGGAATCAGTAAAATATTTCCAACAATAGTAATTATCGCCCCCAATACACTAAAATATACTCCATAAAGAGTTTTGTCAGTAATTTTATACCAAATGGAAAGATTTACATAAACCCCAAAAAATAGTTTGCCTAGCAATAAATAAGGTACTACAAAAAGCCCCACACGATACCCCTCCTGGCGTAGAAAGATAAAGCCAATCAGATCTACATTAAGGCTTACAGCAACAAAAATAACCAAGCTTAGCAACACAAAATAATACATCACCCGGGCAAATAGTTCTGGGGCTTGTTTGTCTTGGGCATTGGAAAAGAAAAAAGGCTCTGCAGCGTATCTAAATGCCTGTATGGCTAATAGCATGAAAACACTTAATTTAAAACAGGCACCATATATTCCTAATGCTTCTTGTCCGCTAAAACCCCACAAATTGGCAGGCCACAGTTCTTCCAGCAAGATTTTGTCTAGTTGCTCATTGGCAATACCGGCCATTCCTATAATCACAATAGGTATAGCATATTTGAGCATGGGCTGCAGTTGTTTCCAGGGTATATTGAGCCGTAAAGCCAACAGGTACTTCCAAAGAAAAATGACCATAATAGAATTACCGATCAGATTGGCTAGAAAGATATACCCCACTCCTAATTCAGGATTATAAATTTTCTCTGCAACTGGCTGCAGAAAAGTAAAATATTCTCCTATAGCTAAATCAGGTAAAGGATACAGGAAAAATAAGTTAAGTAAAACCGTAAGCACTATGGAGCTTATACGTACCAAGGCAAAAAATTTGGGTCTGTTTTCCAGTCGAATCCTGGCAAATGGAATGGCCACTACAGCATCAATAAAAATAATTATCGCCAGCCATTGCACCAGTTGCTCTCTTCCCGGATAATCCAGAAAATTCACCACAGCAGTTGCATTGAAAAAAACCAAAGCGGTAACAATCAGGCTAAGGAAAATTACATAGAAGTTGGCTTGGTAAAAAATAAAGTCTCTCTTTTCTTTGAACCTTGAAGCATAACGAAAAAAGGCGGTTTCCATACCAAAAGTACAGATCACATTAAAAAAAGCAGTATAGGCATATAATTTGGTAACAATACCGTATTGAGCTTCTGCAAAAATATCAGTGTGAAAAGAAACCAGCAAATAGCTTAGTACTCTTCCCAGAATACTGCTAACGCCATAAATGGCCGTGTCGCTTGCCAGTTGTTTTAATTTTCCCATTGAGCGGCAAAACTAAATATAATTCCTGCCTTCATACAGGTTTTATTGGTGAAAAGTAAGATTTCAAACTCCTTTTATAGGTTTTTACAGGTAATATTAAAATTTATTAAGGAGATTATATCAATTATGAGGATTTTATAAAATGAACTAACATTACACTATCAACAATAAACATTTATAATTATGGACAATCGCAGAAATTTTATAAAAAAGGCTGCCCTGGCTTCGGGCGGATTATATGCCGGCACAGCAATGAGTAATGGCTATGCCGGTAATAATAAAAAGATAACCAATAAACTTGAAAAGGTAGGGATAATCACCAACACGGTGAAAGCTGAAATGGAGGAAGACTACAAAGCCGCTCTCAAAGAATTAGCCGATATTGGCTATAAATGTCTGGAAAGTGGAGTAAAAGGTGACTCTCCCGAAGATTATAAAAAATACATTAAAAGCCTGGGATTTAAAACCGTGGCTGTAGGTGGCGGCACCGGAAATCTGATAAAAGATCCTAAAGAGACTATTCAAACAGCTGAATTGCTGGAGGCACCCTATATCGTAACTTACTGGCCCTGGATGTCATCAGCGGAAAATCTGCAGATGGAGGAAGTGATGAAAGCAGCGGATTATCTTAATGAGATAGGTAAGAATATCAAAGCGGCAGGATTTAAATTTGCCTGGCACAATCACGACAAGGAATTCCGAGCCATGGAAAATGGTAAGCTGCCTTTCGATGTTATGCTGCAAAACACTGACCCTGAAACAGTTTATGTGGAAATGGACTGGTATTGGGTTGTAAAAGGTGGTTATAATCCGGTGGATTATTTTAAGAAATACCCAGGCCGCTTTGAACTAGCCCACGTGAAAGATATGAATAATAATCGCGATAAAGGTATTACTTGCGTAGGCAACGGAATCATGGATTTCAGCGATATTTTCAGCCATGCTGATCAGGGTGGAGTTCAGTATTATATTGTAGAAAATGAACGAGCGGTAAAAGGCATGAAATGTGCCCGGGAAAGCTATGATCACATAGCTTCCGTTTTAAAAAATATGGGTTAAAAGACCACGTGGCTCTCATTGGCTGGCTTTGGCTACTCTATATCCCTGGTCAGATGTCTTCACCATACGGTTATGCATTACATACCTGGTCTGTGACAATGTGAGACTCCAAGGGTGAGATCAGCAGTAGTTAAACCTCATGTGTCTACTTTAAATAATGGTGAAAGCTGCCCGCAAATACAACCGAGTAATGCAGGTCGGCCAGCAACAGCGTAGCGGTGTGATCTGGAACAACATCATGCAACACATCAAAAGCGGCAAATTAGGGACCCTTCGTAAGGTAAATATTTGGGCTAATTTCAATTATGGTATAGGCCAACCCAAGCAACCGGATGCTGCAGTGCCGAAAGGTGTTGATTTTGATTTCTGGTTAGGACCTGCTCCCGACCGAAGCTTCAACCCTACTCGCTTTCACGGCTCCTGGCGTCATTTTTGGGATTACGGCGGAGGCCTGATGACCGACTGGGGTGTACATTTGATTGACATGGCACTTTGGGCCAAAGATGTGACTTCCGCCCCCAAGCAAATAATGGCTTATGGTGACAATTTATCATTTCCTAACTACAGCCGTGAAACTTTTGATACTATGTCTGTTACTTTTCCGATGAATGATTATGTAATTAACTGGCAACACACCGCCGGAACTCAAAATGGCCCCTACGATATGTTGTACGGTATGGAATTCATTGGTGATCACGGTACTATTGTAGCCAATCGCGATGGCTGGAAGGTAAACCCTGAATTTGACCCTATTGATAATTCGTATAAAACCGAAGCCAAGGAAATGGAAAAGGGTAGGGAATATCACGATTTACACTCTAAGAATTTTATTGAATGTATTAAAAGTAGGGAAGAGCCAAATTGTCCGCCAGAGATAGGCAGAAATGTTGCGCTTTATGCTCACATGGGAAACATAGCAGTAAGAAGTGCCGCGGGCATGTTGTTGTGGGATGATACAAAAAATAGATTTACCAATAACAACAAAGCTAACGAATTTGTAATTCCTGATTACAGAAAGCCATGGGAATTGCCAAAATTGTAAAAATAACCTACATTTACTTTGTTTTAAAAATAAATATGCTTATCTTTAAATAAGTTTTTTGAAAAACAAATAAGCAATAAAACAAAACCAAAGCCTCAAAATCAAAAAAAGCTAAAAGTAGATTTAACTGCTTTTCGCTTTTTTTTGCTCCTGGTTGTTCAATAATTATCCGGATTTTCTCCTAAAAGTTTTTCCCAACCATCGTGGGTTAATTTTGTAGTTGCAAGTTTGGCTAAACTTACAACAAGACCGGAAACAGCTGCCCAGGCAATGGCTTCACTCCAATCTATTCCACTTTCTTTTGGATTTTTCGGAGCTTTTCTTTTAGCTGTTTTTTCCCAGCCTTTTTCCAATGATTTTTTTAAAATCATGGAAGTTCCCATTGCTATCAATGTTGATAATATAGACCAGGAATACTTCTTCACCTTATAATTCATAGTTTAAAAAATTTTGATTCATTACTTCAACTTTAGGTAGGGCAGATTGTTACGCGGGAAGCAGGATGCAGAAAACATAAAAACTACTGCGTCATTCTGAGCGCAGCGAAGAATCTGTCCGTTAGGGGCAGTG
>CAZQEZ010000102.1:12677-14217 GCA_964592475.1 uncultured Roseivirgaceae bacterium | reverse complement strand
TAATCAGTCCGGTGTTATATAATCAACCATTGCTAAATAATTTTTCGGATCCAAATCTTCCAGCTTCTTTGCTTTCAGATTATCCGGAGACTGGAATTTCTCCTGATCCAACTCCTTTAAATATTATTTATCCACCAGTGGCAACGGACGATAGTTACATAACCAATGAAGATGTAGCTATTAATGATAATGTTTTATCCAATGATTATGATCCGGAAGGTGATAACATGCTGGTCAATACTACACCGGTAGTAAATGTGACCAATGGTATACTGGTGATGAATACGGACGGAAGTTTTACTTACACACCTAATACAAATTTTAGCGGTAGCGATTCATTTACCTATGAAGTGTGTGATGATGATAGTCCATCACAATGTGCGCAGGCTGTTGTGTCTATTATTGTAAATGCAGTGAATGATGCTCCGATAGCAGTTCATAATACATTTACTACCTTGATGGATTCTCCTGTCATTGGCAATCTACTTAATAATGACAGCGATCCGGAAGGAAATACTTTAAGTTTAAGCACTTCACCAGTTTCAGGACCTTTACAGGGTGCAGTTACACTCAATGCTACCGGCACCTTTACCTATACTCCCAATGCTGGCTTTACCGGGTTAGATCAATTTGAATATGAGGTGTGTGATAATGGTTCACCGATTGCTTGCACAACTGAAAATGTTTATGTAAGAGTTTTGTGTGATACTCGTTCAACTTTAGATTGGGATAATTATGCCTTTAGTTTTAACCCGGATGGTGTTTTGCTCAGGCCCGATAGCTTTATGGTCACAACCACCTTAACGGATCCTTATTCAAAAGCAACAGATTTCTATGTCTCCGATTTGTTAAAAAGTACTCATTCCTTACTTTGGTTGGTTGAATATAATAATGTAAGCCAATACACTGAGGTTAAACTTGATTTTCACCAGCCACTCGATTATCTCACCTTTACCTTATTTGATGTAGACAAAGGTGGTGTTGGTGGTCATGAAGACATTATTGAAGTTAGCGCGTATGCTGGAGGAGTTATACAAAATTTAACTGAAAGTAATTTTAATACCGGCAAATCCATGACATTTATTGGTGGCAATCGTTTTCAAGGTTTACTACCTTCCGATTTTAACTCTACAGATGGTGATTTAAGGATTAGCCTGGATTTTCCGGCCGATTCAGTAATCATAAGCCATAGTCTGCCTTTAATTCCAGCCGGAAGTTATACTTACGGTATTTCTATCCATGATATAAGCTGGTGCAACTCTTTTATCATAGCCTCAGATGATTCTTATTCTGTAGATGAAGATGATCCTACCACCAATTTCATGGTGAGTGCAAATGATACCGATCCGGACAATAACTATGCTCCTTCTACCATCTCTATAGTTAATTCACCCAATCAGGGAGGCACAGCTACTGCTATGGTTGACGGTTCCATAGATTATGCACCTGCTGCCAACTTCAATGGAACAGAAACATTGGTATATCAAATTTGTGATGGAGGCGGACTGTGTGATCAGGCCACGGTAACCATCACCGTAAA
>CAZQEZ010000102.1:0-12577 GCA_964592475.1 uncultured Roseivirgaceae bacterium | reverse complement strand
CCCGGTCAACGATGCCCCGGTGGCAGCAGACGATAGCTACAGTACAGATGAGGATACGCCACTGAATATTGCCGCTGCCGGTATTTTGACCAATGACAGCGACATAGATGGTGATGCCCTCACGGCGGTATTGGAGAGTGATGTGAGTAATGGCACTTTAACTTTGAATGCCGATGGCAGCTTTGCATACCTACCCGCTGCGGACTACCATGGTGGCGACAGTTTTACCTATCGGGCCAATGATGGCACGGTCAATTCCAATATTGCCACGGTAACCATCACCGTAAACCCGGTCAACGATGCCCCGGTGGCAGCAGACGATAGCTACAGTACAGATGAGGATGTCGTTTTAAATGGCAATGTTTTGGAGAATGATTCCGATACTGAGAATGATAATTTAATTCTCAATACTACACCAATTGTAAATGTTACTAATGGCACACTAGTGCTTATGACTAATGGTGATTTTAGCTTCACGCCAGATGCGGGTTATTATGGTGCGGATAGTTTTACCTATGAAGTTTGTGATGATGGAATTCCTTCATTATGTAGCCAGGCAATTGCCAATATTACCATCAATCCCGTAAACGACAATCTGCCACCGGAAGTAGAAAACATTAAGATCACAATTGTTGCTAATTCTGATACTACCCTATGCATCAATGCCACCGATCCTGATGGAGATAGTCTTTTCATAAATTCTGTTTCGGTGCCGCCGGTAAATGGAAGCCTGGTATTAAGCAATATCGAACCGCTTTGCTTACTGTACCGGCCCAATGTTGATTTCAGTGGTACAGATGAAATAGTGGTTGAAGTTTGTGATGGACAAACTTGTGTTGTAGCCACAATACAAATAATAGTAGAAGAAATTCCATTGTTTATTTACCAGGCCTTATCACCCAACAATGATAATTATAATGATACCTGGATCATTGATGGTATCACCCGATATCCTGACAATGAAGTGAAAATTTATAATCGATATGGTAATCTGGTATATCAGGGTACTGGTTATAACAATATTGAAATTGTTTGGAAAGGAGAAGCTAACACCGGAATGGTATTGGGAAAAAAGGAATTACCTGATGGTACTTATTTTTATGTAATTGATCTCGGCGATGGCAGCAAATCAAAATCCGGTTATGTGGTGCTTCATCGATAAAAAAGTTTTGCAAATCGAGATTATCATATAATTGAGCTAAAAAAATTTTTAATCTGGTTACATTATTGTTTTTTAAATAATACATAATATATAATAAATCAAATATAAATTATAAATATAACAATAGTAAATAGGGGAACAAGAGGCTAATTTATGAAATATACATTGATACTTTTAAGTTTAGTTTTGTCAGTATCTGTAAATGCTCAAACCATATGGCTTGAAGATTTTACTGGCCTGCCTGATGGTACAGTGAATGATACAGGACTTACAGCCTGGGATGCATTAGGTTCACCTACTGGTTATTTTGAGGTAAGAGGAGAGAGAATAGCTGCCAGAAATACGGATAACGTGATGACCTGGCGATCGGAAGTTATTGATATTAGTACTGCCGGGTTAGTTAATATCTCAGTATTACTGAATGAAGCCGGCATTCATGAAGAAAACCAGGATTATATCAGGTTTTATTATATAGTGGATGGAGGATCACAAATTCCTTTTGCAATAAATTTTAATCATTTCAGGTATGGAAAAGTTATGGCCTTTGCTCTTTATGGTTCATATCTTTCTGGCAGTACTTTGCAAATAATTGCTGAAGTGAGAAATACCGCCGGGGATGAATACATGTATTTTGATGATATTCAGATATATCAAGCTCCTCCTGCTACCCTTTATGCTCGTCAGAATGGCAACTTGACCGATCCGAATACCTGGAGTGCGACACCTGGAGGAGTTTCTTGTAACTGTCTACCGGATATAAATACTACTTTATACATTGATGGATATGATGTGCTACTTAATTCTGATCAAAGTATCAATAATGTCTTCCTTTCAAATAATGCCAATTTGAATATTGAGAATGCCAGTTTGTTTATATATGGAGATCAATTTACCATTGATGCTACTTCCTCTATGAGGGAGCAGGTGACAGAAGCAAAAGTGATTTTTAGTGGAGATGCCAATAATGCTACTTTTACCAACAATAGTACAGTCGGTATTTTACTAGATGAATTGGATATGGTAAAAAATGCTAAGCTGACCATAGAGGGTACAGGTGATATTTACCTAAATAATGATATTGACCTAGATGTATGTGATAGTCTGGTTTTTAATAATACCAGCACCATCACAATTACCGACGATCTAAATATATTTACGAGTGATTTAATTATTATTAATAATTCAGCCAACTTGGTGGTGCTGGATGATATATCTCAAAATCAATGGAATAGCAATCTACAAATATCCAACTATAATTCAATTACCTGTGATGATTTTAATTTTAGCAATAATAAATTCAGATTACATAATTATGGTACCATTACTAATAACGATATTTTAAATGTTGGAGTAGATAATGAAATTCATAATTACGATAATGCCACATGGACCTACCGTGGAGAAATAAAGGATCCGGACATTATACTTTATGCTGCTTATCCCAATAATACTTTCATTTATGGTAGCGCGGGTAATCAGCAAATAATTGAACCCCAAAGCTCATATTACAATCTTGAAATTATTGGTTCAGGTACTAAATCTACTGATTTTATAGCGTTAACTGTAGATAGAGACTTGATACTAAGAGACGATGTGATCCTGGATGTGGGTACTTTTGGCACGAATATTACCGTAGGAGATGACTTTGAAAGTTTCAGTTTGCAGGCAGATCCTTTTATTCCGGGAACTACTACCGTGAGCATAGGCATGGGCCAAAACTATTTGTGTGAAATAAACTCTTTGCTTGGCATCAGGTTTTATAACCTGGAGGTAAACACAACCAATGAGTTTAAGGTCTCTTCCAAAGATATCATTATTGAGAATAATTTGAATATGATAAATGGACCATTACATGCCTCAAATGATGGCCGATATGTAATACTCGATAATGCGACCATAATAGGTTATAATGCAACTCGATTTATTGTGGGTCCCGTGAAAAAAGTAGGTGATGACTCATTCATTTTTCCTTTGGGAGATGATGGTAATTTCCGGCCATTGGAGATGACTGCCCCTGCCAATACTACTGATGCATTTACAGCTTACCATCGTGATCAGGCAATTCCCGGTGCTTATGATATAAGCCAAAATGACTATATCATAGACAACATCTTGAATTGTTCATATTATTTTTTCTCCCGGGATGCAGGTTCCTCGTCAGTGCAGGTAATTTACCCATGGAACAATAACTGCTCAGTGCCGGATTTGAAACATCTAACAATAGCCGGCTGGAATGGCAGCCAATGGGTAGATGAAGGTAATGGAGGTACTACAGGAACTATAACAGAGGGTACCATTATCAATGATAGTACCCTAAGTAATTACCAAATAGTTGCTCTTGCTTCCAGAACACTACAGCCTGTTGCAATGGATGATAGTTTTAATACAAATGAAGATCAACCTGTTTCAGGTAATTTACTAAGCAATGATAGTGATCCGATGAGTTTTAATTTAAGTGTGAATACAACCCTTGTACAGGAACCAACCAATGGAACTTTTACTGTGGATGCTGCAGGAGCATTTACTTATACTCCCAATGCCAACTTTAATGGAAATGATACCATTCAGTATGAAATATGTAACGATGCGTCCAGCAGTAAGTGTGATACAGCTTTTGTATATTTTTCCATAGCAGCCGTGAATGATGCCCCGGTAGCGGAAGATGATAGTTATACTACTAATGAAGAGGTAACTTTAAATATTGCATCGACTGGAGTTTTAATCAACGATTCTGATGTTGACGGTGACCCTATCACGGCAGTGCTCGTAGGTGATGTTTCCAATGGTACACTGACTTTAAATGCTGATGGTAGCTTTGAATATATACCTAATACCGATTTCTTTGGAAATGATAGCTTTACCTATCAGGCCACTGATGGAACAGCTAATTCCACTACTGCCTCAGTAGCAATTACAGTTAATAATATTAATGATGCACCAATTGCTGAAGATGATTATTATACTTTGCCCCAGCATTTTGATGTAAACGGAAATGTTCTGGCAAATGATTATGATATTGATAGCTACAATTTAGGTGCCATGATTTATAATAATCCTTCCTTTGGTACAGCACAATTAATGTCTAACGGAGACTTTCACTATAAACCAAACGTGGATTTTGCAGGGAACGATCAATTTTCATACATTTTGAATGATGAGCAGGGTGCTTTGGATACAGCAGTGGTGTATTTATCTGTAATTTCGAACAATCCTCCTGTGGCTATAGATCAAAATATCGATATATATACACCTGGCGAAATAAATATTTGTATGGAAGCTTCTGATCCTGAAAATGATCTGATTAAATTGTCCAATATCAATATTACGAGTGGTGAAGTGAATGGTGAAGTTTCATCTGTAGATTCTATAGGATTATGTTTTACTTATATTCCGGAATTTATTACTAATTCCCAATCAGTAATTGAGGTTGAGATGTGTGATAGCTGGCAATGTACTACAGCCAGCGTTAATATCAATGCATTAACTGATGCAATTGTGATTTATCAAGCTATTTCACCAAATAATGATGGGAAAAATGACACCTGGATTATTGATGGTATAGAAAACTATCCTGATAATGAGGTAAAATTATTTAACAGATACGGAAACTTAATTTATTCGACCAGAGCTTACCATAATGAAACCAATAATTGGAGAGGTGAGACAAATTCTGGTCTTGTAATCAATAGAGCCAATGAATTACCTGCAGGTACTTACTTTTATACAATTAACTTAGGCAATGGAAGTCAACCAAGAACAGGTTACGTAGTATTGTCAAAATAATAAATTTTGATTGCTTTCTAATCTTTTATTTGCAAATTTGGGTTTATTTACAGCAGTATAGAGCAGGATAGCTATTATAGCTACATTAATTTAATTTTGACGTCTATATAAATCCAAAATTAATCATGAAAGAACAATCGCTGGCTAAGAGATTAGATTCAATCAACGAATACGAACAGGAACCAATTCCAGCCAGGCAACAGAAGGGCTGGAAAAGCTTTATTGGGATGTACGCTGGCGAGCATACCGCTGGAACAGAGTTTGTTATTGGGCCTCTTTTCGTGGTGCATGGAGTAGCTGCCGGTGATCTTTTTTTGGGACTATTATTGGGAAATATATTAGCAGTACTTAGCTGGGCCTTTATATGCGCTCCTATAGCTACAAGTGTAAGGCTAACCCTTTATTGGAAGCTGCGCAAGATATTAGGCCCCTACCTTCTATTAATCTACAATGTTATCAATGCCCTTATGTTTTGCTTTCTGGCTGGTTCAATGATTGCAGTTTCAGCAACTGCTGTTGGCATTCCTTTCGACATACCGATGCCGGCTTTGAACGATTGGTTGCCTAATAATGTGGGCTGGGTCATAGCAGTTTTTGCCGTAGGGTCTGTAATTACTTTGGTGGCAATATTGGGCTATGAACAAGTATCCCGATTTGCCAATGTAACTGCTCCCTGGATGATTTTAGTTTTTATTGCCTCGGGTATTGCTGTTTTGCCACAATTAGGTGTTACAGGATTTGACAATTTCTGGCAGGTGGCTAATGATACCATCTGGACCGGGGTACCCCTGGCTGGTCAGTCCAAATTCACCATGTGGCACGTCCTGTTTTTTTCATGGTTTGCCAATATGGCCATGCATATAGGTATGGCAGATATGTCTATCTTACGCTACGCTAAAAAATGGCAAATGGGTTTGTCTTCCGCAACCGGAATGTTTTTAGGACATTATGTAGCCTGGATAGCTGCCGGTATTTTGTACAGTGTGGTGCTGGTACAATCAATACCAGCCGGAGTTTCATTGATAGATTATATTTCAGGAGCTACTGCTGACCAGTTACCTTCAGTAGCACCCGGGCCATTAGCATTTAATGCTGTTGGATTGGCAGGCGCTTTTTGTGTTATCATAGCCGGTTGGACTACTGCAAATCCTACTATTTACCGGGCAGGCCTGGCTTTTCAGGCCATTGCACCTACCAGCAAACGCTGGAAAGTAACCTTATTTACCGGCCTCATTACTACCATTGCTGCCTGTTTTCCAGCTTTGGTAATGAAGCTATTAGACTTTGTGGCACTTTATGGTCTCATTCTTATGCCGATGGGTGCCATTATCTTCATTGACTTTTGGTTATTTCCAAAACTTGGCATCGATACCGACTATGCAGAAAAACGAAATAAGCTTTTTAATTTTTCAGCTTTTTTAACCTGGTGCCTAACGCTATTAGCTTGCTTTGGATTAAATCAATTATATGGTCTGGAATTATTCTTTCTGGGCTTGCCAGGGTGGTTTATTGCTTCGGTACTTTATATTTTATTAAGCAAATTGCTTTATTCTAAAGACAAAACATCTAAAACTGCTATAACATCATGAAAATATTATTGAAAATCGTATCATTTGCTGGATTGGCTTTAACGGTTGTGCCATCTTTTCTTGTTTTTTCTGGTTCGCTTAAATTTTCTGCTCATACAACCATAGCATTGATAGGCACCATATTATGGTTTGTTTCAGCTCCATTTTGGATGAAATCTACTAGCGATGCAGTAGATTGATACTTTTTCTCCAAGAAAAAGAACATTTCTGCAAACTTTTTATCTGGTAAAGAATTTTATAACAATAACTTTACCTCAATTACATGAATTATAAAAATGTAAAGAAACTGTTGTATGCTCAGCAGATCAACATGGGTGGACTTTTGATACGCCAACCATTTCCCACACAACAAGTAGATCACATTGATCCGTTTTTACTATTGCACCATGCCAGAATTAAAATACCAGCAGAAAGAAATGCCTTTACATTAGGTGTAGCCCCGCATCCTCACCGGGGGTTTTCGCCAATTACGTTTGTATATGAAGGTGAAGTTCATCATCGTGATTCGAGAGGAAATAGCAATATTGCAGCAGCTGGCGGTACCCAATGGATGCATGCCGGTATGGGTATTGTCCACAGCGAAAGACCATCTCAAGAACTGGCTGATCGTGGTGGGTATATGGAGATCATTCAGCTTTGGCTCAATGTGCCACAAAAACATAAAATGAGTCAACCAAGTTATCAACCTCTTTCTCAAGAAAAAACACCTTACTATCAAGATGTGCACGGTAAAATAAAGGTAGGAGTAGTGGCCGGCGAATTTGAAAATATAAAAGGGGCGATTAAAACTTTTACATCTGTAAACGCTTATAGAATAAGCATGCTAGCAGACGGCGAACAAGAATTTTATATACCTACTAATCACAATAGCTTTTTGTATGTGGTAAAAGGCGAGATTCAAATAAGTGGTTACGGATTTGTAGAAAATAAAAATCTCGCCTTGTTCGATAATAATGCTAAAGAGATTAAAATAAAAGCTAAAGAAGCTGCAGAAGTACTATTAATTTCAGGCACTCCCATAAATGAACCTATCGCGCAACAAGGTCCTTTTGTTATGAATACAGATACGGAAATTTTAGTAGCCATGCGAGATTATCAAATGGGAAAAATGGGCATCTTAATTGAAGAATAAATAAATTATGAAAAATATCGATCCTCAATCACCGGTTTTAGTTACCGGAGGTACAGGTTACCTGGCCTCCTGGATTATAAAATATTTGTTAGAAGTTGGTAAAACCGTGCGAACCACAGTAAGAAATAAAGCTAATAGTGGAAAATATGAACATTTAATTAATATTGCTAAAGAATCTTCAGGTAATTTAGAAATACTGGAAGCTGACTTGATGCAACAACATGCCTTTATAGAAGCGATGCAAAATTGTGAATTAGTAATTCATACTGCTTCACCTTTTAAAGTAGGTAAAATTAAAAATCCGGAGATGGAGCTTGTCACCCCTGCATTGGAAGGAACCCAAAATGTATTACAAGCAGCCAATCAAACCAAAACTGTAAAAAGAATCGTACTCACCAGCAGTGTAGCAGCTGTTTACGGTGATGCTGAAGAAATAAAGGATGTTGAGATTTTTGACGAAAGTCATTGGAATAAAACCAGCAATTTGAATCATAATCCCTATCCTTACAGCAAAACTGTAGCTGAAAAGAAAGCCTGGCAAATGGCTGAAGCACAATCTCATTGGGATTTGATAACGATCAATCCTGGTTTTATCATGGGCCCATCGCTTTCGCAAAGAAAAGATAGCACCAGTATAGATTTTATGTTGCAATTGGCCGATGGTAAAATGAAAAGTGGAGCTCCAAATTTATATTTTGGGTTGGTAGATGTAAGAGATGTTGCCATGGCTCATGTAAACGCCGGCTTTAATGTAGCTGCCAGTGGCAGACATATTTTAGTGGCAAATTCTCTGAATATTTATGAAATTGGCCAAATAATTAAAAAACATGCTCCCCAATTGCCGGTGCCCAAAGGGGTTTTGCCCAATTTCTTACTATATTTATCGGCTCCTTTAATTGGATTTAATTGGAAATTCTTACAAAAAAATCTCGGCTATCAACTCAAATTTGATAACAGTTATAGCAAAAATGATTTAAATATTAAATATAGATCTTTGGATGATACTTTTGCAGATCATATAAAGCAATTACAGGAAGATGAATTATTAAACATGAAATAAAGAGCTGTAAAATTAGTTTTTTAAATGTCGTCACCAGATAAAAATGAAAGTTAAAAACTAAAAATTGATTTAGCTTTTGTTTTCTTTTCCTATTTTTGCTTCTTAATAATCTTAAAACATTGACTAAATAAAAATGAAAAAACTAAACTTATTACTAAGTGCAATTGCTATTGTAATTAGCGCAAATGCATATGCGCAGGTGCAAATGCCACAACCAAGTCCTACCAGTGAGATAAAGCAAAATATAGGACTAATGGAAGCCACTATCACTTATTCAAGGCCAAGTGCACGTGACCGGAAAATATTTGGCGATCTGGTACAATACGATGAACTATGGCGAACCGGCGCAAATGCATCAACCAAATTGATGTTGAACGATGAAGCTAACATTCACGGTAATACAATACCTGCAGGTACATATGCTTTATATACCCTACCAGGCAAGGAGGAATGGACCATCATTTTAAATAAGAACACAGAACTTTGGGGAATTGACGGTTACGACCAATCGGAAGATATTGCTCGATTTCAAATAAAATCAAAAACCACTGATGATTTTATAGAAACATTTACCATGAACTTCACTGACCTCACTTATAATTCGGCAAATGTGAAATTGGCATGGGAAAACACAGTGGTACATTTCAATATTGAAACCGATGTAGACACAAAAGTATTGGCATCTATTGAAAAAACAATGAGCGGAGAACCTAAGCCAGCAGATCTTTATCAGGCAGCAAGCTATTTTTTAAGTCAAGAAAAAAGCCTGGGTCAGGCATTGAACTGGGCCAATACTGCCATAAATATTTATGAAAAAGAGGATAGAAATGTTTTCTGGATATATCATTTGAAAGCTAAAATTCAAGCTGCTATGAATCTGTACCAGGATGCTATTGAAACAGCCAATATTTCAATAGAAAAGGCTCAAGAAGCCAATAACACCGACTATGTGCGTATGAATAAAAAGTATATTGCTAAATGGCAAGAAAAATCTTAAAATAACCAATTAAAAGTGAAGAAAATATAGTTTATAAAGCCGGTCTTTATTGTTACAAAGGCCGGCTTTATTTTTCTTGATAGTTTTTTGATGGTAGACTTTTTGTGTTTTTTTTATCCTGAAGTAAATTATTTTGTTTTTCGCGATCCAAAGTAGCTTGCGAGTATTTTAAAGCTATAAATTCGCTATTTACGCCTTTGTAAATGCTGTAGCAGGCCAATAATAGAATAAAAGTAAAGGGCAACCCAGTAGTAATTGCTGCAGTTTGCAAAGCATTTAATCCGCCACCAACTAAAAGCACCGCGGCGATCAAACCTTCTGAGACAGCCCAAAAAACCCGTTGACCTACCGGAGCATCTAATTTACCCCCAGCAGTAATGCTATCAATTACCAATGAACCGGAGTCGGATGAAGTAACAAAAAAGCTGGTTACCAGTAAAATGGCGAGCGCAGAAGTAAAAGTGGAAAAAGGAAAATTTTCAAAAAGAACGTAAATGGCTGTTGCTACGTTTTCCTGTACAGCATCTACGATATTTCCTATACCATTTATTTCCAGGAAAATAGCAGATCCGCCAAATGAAGATAACCAAAAGAAAGTAACCAGCGAGGGAACTATAAGCACACCCAAAACAAATTCTCTAATGGTTCGACCTTTAGAAATTCTGGCAATGAACATGCCCACGAAGGGCGACCAGGAAATCCACCAAGCCCAATAAAATACGGTCCAATTGTTTTGCCAATCGGTTTGCTGATAAGACTCAGTCCAAAAACTCATTTGCATAAAATTGGCCAGGTAATAACCAATATTCTGCACAAAAGAATTAAAAATAAAAAGAGTAGGACCTATTGCAACTAGTATAATCAATAAAACAAGGGCAATTCTCACATTCCATTCACTCAAAAAGCGTACTCCTTTTTTTAAGCCCGTTACTACCGAGATAGTAGCCAATAAGGTAATGCCACTTATAAGTATTACTTGCAATGCAACAGTATCTTTAAATTGAAACAAATGACTTAATCCGGCACTTACTTGTTTTACCCCTAAACCCAAAGAAGTGGCCAAGCCAAACAATGTAGCTATCACGGCCATTATATCTATGATATTGCCAATTGGGCCATAAATTTTTGCTCCAAGTAATGGATAAAACAGAGACCTAATAGTTAGCGGAAGCTTTTTATTAAAGGTGAAAAAGGCGAGCCCCAAACCTATTAAAGCGTAAATGCCCCAGGCATGCAAGCCCCAGTGAAGAAAAGTAACGCCCAAAGCGCTTTTGGCTGATTCAATGGTTCTACCGTCACCTCTCGGCGGGCTTATATAATGAAAAACCGGCTCGGCCACGCTCCAAAATAAAATACCAATACCCATGCCAGCACTAAAGAGCATTGCAAACCAAGTCATGGTCTTAAATTCCGGTTTGGCATCTTGCCCACCCAGTCTTATTTTTCCTAATTTACCAAATGCCAAAGCCAATACAAAAAATAAGAAAATATTGACAGAGAGGATAAAAAACCAACGAGCATTATCAGCAATAGTATCTTGCAGCCGTACAAAAACCTGCTCCATGGGCTTTCCCACTGCAATTGTTATTACTATAAACAATATGATAAGTAGGGCGCTGGGCCAAAATACGGGACCGTGAATATCAAAGTACTTTTTGTTCATAAATAGGGAAAATATGGTTCTGTGTATGTTTGATCAATGCCAAAAATACAAACATACATTACATCCAAGGCTGAAGCAAATTTTTTGAATTTATCCACAATTGATCAGCCAATTGTTTATCGTTTGCTGAGGAATAAGGTTTTTTGGGTTTACTGTTTTTAAAGTAAACACCATTATCTTTTTTATCAAAAGGTAAATTGGCCACGCTAATGCTGGTGCGCGCTCCCTTTTGAGCACTTATCATGAATGGCCTTAAAAAAAACAGGATCACTTCTGCTGCTATTCCCAAATTATGACCAAAGTTGCTATTCACAAACCCCGGGTGAAGACAATAAGTATTTACATTTTCAGAATTTAACAGAGCGGCAAGCTTTTTTGTAAATAAGATGTTGTACAATTTTGTATCGCCATAAACCCTTATAGATTTAAACTTGCAGGTTTGGTAATTTAAATCTTGCAGGTTGGGACGCCCCATTTTATGTGCCTCCGATGACACATTAATTATTTTGGCTTGATTAGCTGCTTTCAGAGTAGGTAATAGTAAATTGGTTAGTAAAAAAGGAGCGAGGTGATTTACCGCCAATGTGTATTCAAATCCATCTTCGGTAATTTCTTTTTTATCCATTACCAAGCCTGCGTTATTAATTAAAATGTCGATAGCAGAATAATCTGCTTTAATTTGTTCTGCCGCTTTTTTTACCTCCGGCATCTTACTTAGATCTGCTAGATAAAAAGAAGGCGCTATATCGGTTAATTGTTCAATTTCAGAAGATAAACTTTTTATTTTATCAAGATTTCGAGCAACGATAATTATTTCAGCACCTTGCTTGGCTAGCTCTTTTGCAGTGGCTTTTCCTACACCGGAAGTTGCACCGGTAATGATTATTTTCTTTCCTTTCAAGTAGTTCATATTTTCTAAACTGAATGTTTTTATCCTTGTTTTTACTTTAATTTTTAAAAAGGAATAAAATTGACCAATTTAAAATTTTGGCTCTATATGATTTATTGTGGAATATGCTTATTAGTAAATACATGAATACTTGAAACAATATTATAATATTTCAATTTCACCAAAAGCTTAGAGAGAATATTTACTTTTAAACCACCCCCTGTCCGCCAGCGGACCATTATTTGGGTATTTGGGTATTTGGGTATTTGGTTATTTGGTTATTTCGGGTCAAAACAAAAGCA
>CAZQEZ010000101.1:0-14676 GCA_964592475.1 uncultured Roseivirgaceae bacterium | reverse complement strand
GCTGCAGTGCTTTTGGTTAGAGATTTCTCGCCCCGAAAAATATTCTTTTATATAATTTACAGAAAAATTCGGGGCAGCGAAATTACGGATTAGAGGGTGCGGGCTACGTTTAAATAAAAACGTCATTAGCAGACCCATCATTTTAAATTTGGATTTTTAGCTACTTAAAACTGCAGCATCTCGTCCTCACACGGTCAGCCAAGGCTGACAGACACCCCTCTCCTATTGGAGAGGATTAGGGAGTATTAAACACTACCAAAAAACTCCTCAATCTAATTCTTCAGTCATCAGTTTTCCAATGCGTCACTATCAATGGTGATGGTCACTCGTTTCGTAATGTTTCTTCAGCACGTCTTCTCCAAAATCATTTTCAATATCCCGCACCACCGTATGTACATGGTTGGCATCATTCTGACTGTTGTCGTATTCAATCAATAGTTTGGGATGGTGAAGTCGATAATAATGTGCTTCGCCGATTTCCTCGGTGCCGGCCCAGGCGAAGTGAATGGCATCTCTGCTGTCATCAATTTTCCGGTAAAGGTCTTTGGCTATTTTAGGGTCCAATTTACCCAGGTGTATGTCGATTAATTCATCCGTCTTCTTTTGTTGGCCTTCGTTCATTTTGGCATATGCCAATCCGGTAATATCAAACGGGGTCACTTTGCGGTCCGAGCTGGTGATCACGTCATTGGGAGCCACTGCGTCAATCACGGCTATTTTCTTTTGCCCCGAAGAGAGCAGGGCCATCAACTGACGGGCAATGTCTTCCTCTGCTTTCAGTACTCTTTCCCCTTCCCGCGGGCCGGAAGGAATCCTGGCCGGATTGGTACCATAAAATAAGGGAGTGGAAGCAAGCATAGCCCCGGAAAGCGAAGAGAAATTGAGCGACAGGTGGTGTCCTTCAAAGCGCCAACCCCAGGGATTACCATCGCCAGGTTGACCAAAAATGGACAAGTGATATTTTTCCGGGTCGCGACGGTCATCATCGGCAGGCCGGTTTTCCAATTCTCTTAAAATTTCCTCCAACAGCATGATTTCCCGGGCCTTTATGTAACCATCTTCCGAAAGCACAATTTGTAATAATTTCTCCACCTGCTTTTTTTGTGATTCCGTCATTTCCCGGTACATTACACCAGGTCTTTCCCGTGGAATAAAATGCCAGTTTTGCCGCTCCTCATCTTCAAACTCAAACATGGCTATTTCTTTCTGCTCCTCATCCAGCAAACCAAGCATATCATTGACAGCCTGCAGCATTTTCTGATGGGAGTAAGTTTGCTGGTCGTTGAATTTTGTAACTAATATGTAACCGGATAGCAGGATAGCAAATCCTATAAAGGCAAGTAGTATTTTAATTTTCATTGGGTAATGATTAAGTTTTACCCAAAATTAATTCAGAATGGGGAAAATTGTTTTGAAATATTTTAATTAATTAAACTCAAAAATAGCAAAGTGTGACAGTTATCCCGGTAATTAATTAAGAATGAACAATAAATGGAACTAAATTATTTGCTTTTATTATTCCATTATTTCCCTGTCAATACTTATTGGAGTATCTTCCTCCCAATCCCACAAACTAATAGACCTCAATTGATAATATAAACTCCAATACCTTTCCAATTCGCTAAGATAGCTGCGTTGGGCACTCTCCCGTCGGTTTAGCTGGATGAATAAATCATTTACCCCGATTTCACCAAGGATGAACCGATTGAGTGAAGTTTCATACACCTCATCTGCAATGGAGGCTGCTTCCCGGGCGCTTGCTACCAGTTCATCCTGCAGGTTAAATTCAGAAGCTGTCATGAGGATGTCCTGTTCCAGTGTCATTTCTCGCTGGGCAATAGCAAAAACCTGAGCCTCCTTCTGTCGCAGGGCCAGGTTGTATCGGTTCTTTCGCTCGCCCCAGTCTACGATAGGGATATTGACTGAAAGATCCAGCCTTTCCTGGTTCAGCATGTCATCATACAGGTTGGTAATTTCCTTGCTGCGCTGGTTGAGTCCGTAACTGGCTGATAAATTCATTTTAAACCGTGCGTCGATTTTTGCCTTTTCCTCGTTGCGATCAGCCTCTACTCGTTGATAATCAAGATTGAGATAGTCAGGATTATTTTCTTTTGCTTTTACGAATACCTCATCTCCCTCCACATTAAATTGTGGTAAAATCTCTGGTATCCCCAGCACCGGCATTTCATTGGCTTCCATTCCCAGAAAAGCCACCAGCCTGGCCAGAGCTCTGTCGTACAAGTTACTGCTTTGCTTCACATTGTTCTGGCTGTTGACAACTTCCAGACGCAAGGTTAACAGCTCATTTTTCGTGATGGCGGTAATGGCATATCGGCGCTCACCAATAGAGTACAAACTATCTGCATTGGCCAGATTTATTTCCGCAATATTTTGATTAAGCTTAGCCCGCGCACATGAAAAAAACAATTGAATAGTTCTTAAAGCTATATCCTCCTGATTTTGAATTAACTCCCGTTGCTCTATCGAATACTTCAAAGGTTGCAAGCGCTTTTCCCATTTGTATTGGTTAAACCCAAATAGCGGCTGTTGCAATCCTATTCTTACAGCCGTAGCTGAATATTGCTGATTGGCTCTTTCACCAAAATTTTCTAACCTGCCAATATCGGAATCAACATAAACTGTACCTCCTGAAAAAGGCAAAGGCTGATTGAGGGAGAGATTGACATAGCTATTTAGAATTCGCTCTTCAAAGTAATTGTAAGCAGTATCTATGGGATTAAATTGCTTGGTAATGGCTCGATTGAACGTAGTGGGCCGGGCACTTATATCAATGGTGGGCAGTATGGAAGTTTGAAAATTCCGGTAGTTCCAGTAGGCTGCCATGTATTCGTTTTCAGCGATCAAAGCATCATAAGATTGCTTTTGTGCCAGCTCAATGGCCTCTTGTAAGGTCAAGGGTTGTTGTGCCTCTACTTTTAAGATGAACAGAAAAGTTGCTAATATTGGTAAAATGATCTTCATGCGGGTAGTAATTCTTTTTTTTCACTTTTTCTATAAATAAACCAGTAAGCCAATGGGATAAAAAACAAGCTGACCAGGGTACCAACACCCAAACCACCGGCAATGGCCAGGGCTAATGGTGATTGTAAAGCTGAACCTAAGTCACTGGCAAACATTACCGGCAATACTGCCAATATGGTGGTAAGGCTGGTCATGATGATAGGGCGCAGTCTTCTTTTACCTCCTTCGTGGATGGCTTCCAAAATAGATAAAGCTTCCTGTCGACGCAGCCGGTTGATGGTATCAATTTTTAAAATGGAATCATTGATGATAATGCCGGTCATTACAATTATGCCAATGGCAGACATAATGTTGAGCGAACCTCCAAACAGGATCAATAGGAGCAAGGCGCCAGCAATGTCGATAGGTATTTCGAGCAGAATGATCAACGGTTGTAACAAGGATTCAAACTGTGCGGCCAGGATAAAATAAAGCAGCAACAGTGAAATTCCCAATACAATCATCAATTCTTTCAGGTACTGCCGGAACTGGAAAATACTGCCCCCAAAGGAAAATTCAGTAAGTGAACCAGCAAAAAGATCTTTGATGGCAGCTTCTGTTTCCAGGGCTTGTTTCGAGTCTAATTCCAGTTCGTAGGGTACATATTCTGATTTTAAATTAGCCACTATTTTTTTGAAATCTTCAAATTCCTGCATTTCCAACACCGACATCAAAGGGATGGAAACACCTTTTTTGTTCATCACCCTGGCTTGTTGCAATTGATTCATGAAGTTGTTGCCGGCAGTAGACAGTACCACCGGTACCACCTCATTCATTGTGTTCATGCTGCCAAACTTGTTTTGGGCAAACACACTGCGCAAGCTGGCATATACATTATTCAGGGATAAATTATAGATCATAATTTTTTCAAAATCTGGTACAAAAGCCAGATAATTGTCGTAGGATAGCTCGCTAGTGGCTTCGTAGCCGGTACGTTCCTTTACCTTTTTAAACCAGGAGGCAATTTGCTCTTTATCGGTTTCTTCATCCAGGTGCAATTTTACCAAGAAAGCTGCCTGTCGGTTGGCAAAAGTTTTTTCAAAAACATTTTCCGGTGACTCAAAAACAAAGTTGGCTGTGGGAAAGTCGTGATGCATAATACCTGAAATCTGCTTTTCAAGTATTGAAATTTTAGGAGCAACTTTTATTGCAAAGATTATTAACTATCAGCAGGAGCTGATAAAACTATTGCTGGAAAAATAGAGATGTCAAATTACAAATACTCCTGAATCACCTGGGCCTTCAGCTCATCATATTCATCCTTACTGATTTCACCCGCTTCCAATCTTTGGTCCAGATCTTTTAGAGCTCGCTGGCGGCTATAAAATCTGCTCTGCCTGGTGTGGCGATTAGAAATGATCCATAAAATAATGATGGCTACCAGGATCACCACTAAGAGCATAATCCAAATTGCCGGCATATCCCAAAAATCACTGTATCCCATATTTTTTTAATCAAAAAAAGCCACAGGTGTTTACTCCTGTAGCTCATTATTTTTACAAAACAATTTAACTCTTATTCAATAGTGAACGAGGTCAATACTACTACCGGATTATCATTGTCATCAAAGCCAAATACTTCCGGCACATCTCCCCCATCAGGAAAATTAAATTCATCAAAAGGCTGTTCATTGATATGAAGCATGGCAATTAATTCATCTCCGGGATTATAGGTTTGTGTATCATCCAGGTTTACAACAATTTCTGAAGTTAATGCATTTTGCTGAGTGGAAACCCTTGATTGACCAACCACTGCACCCGGATTACCCTGGTCATCCGCTAAATGAATTACTACCCATCCGCTTTGACCCATATAGGTTTCATCTACAATTACTCTATTGTTACTAATTGATTGATTTGAAACCTCAACATATGGTGCAAAAACAGTGGCCGAATCCATCACAATTTCACCATTTCGCATGACTGGCTGATCTAATCCGCTCTGCCCATCAAATTCATATACATCATCAGCACCGGTATCTTCATGGAGCATTACCCAATATTTGTTACCGTTTGCTAAATTGGCATCAGGAGTTAAATTTATTACAAACGGTGGATAACCACCAGCTTGTGATAAGGTATCTACTTCTGATACTATACCTGGTGTTACCGGAGCATCATTACTATTGGCATGTACTACCACCCAGCCAGCCTGATTGATTTGTATTTGTGGTACAAATATTTGATTTTGACTTAAAACCTGTTGTTGAACATCTACAAACGAAGTAATATCAGGCTCGTCATCATCCAGACAACCTGAGAAACTAACAACTAATCCTGCCAGAAATAAATATAAAAAAATCTTTTTCATAATACTTTCTTTTAAATTAAAAAATCAATGTTTTACTTACCTTGCTAACATATACTGACATGGTTTGTTCGTTTTTAAAATATCTATTTTTTTAATTTTTTAGTGCCTTCTATGTTAAATCGCATGAAAAATGCTGAATAAATTGTTATTCAAGTAACATAACTTTATTTTCTAATTTCCATTTTTAGAGTCTCTGATTGACCTGGTTTACCTTATAAAGGATAAAACTCGATATTGAAAATTAAAATAAAACTTTTTTTGATAAACACTCCCCCTGCTCATCTCATCCACGAAAGCTTTCGGGAGGCTTTATGTTTATATTTTGTCCTTTTATGCGGTAAGCCACTTCTAAATTTTGCGAAAGCAGCCGTTTCATGTAATTTTGCAGTCGCAAAAAATTATTTCTCAACCCAAACAGAAAACATGGAAGAAAAATTAATAACTGTAGCACATGGTGACGGCATAGGCCCGGAAATTATGGAGGCTACCCTTGATATTATCAAGGCAGCCGGAGCAAAAATCAAAATAGAAACCATTGAAATTGGTGAACAGCAATACCTGAAAGGGCATTCCTCCGGCATTAGCAATGAAGCCTGGGATTCTCTGCGACGCTCCAAAGTATTTTTAAAAGCCCCTATTACTACCCCACAGGGTGGCGGGTACAAAAGCCTTAACGTAACTACCAGAAAAACTTTAGGCTTGTATGCCAACGTAAGACCTTGCCGTTCGCTGCACCCTTACGTAAGCACCAAGCATCCAACCATGGATGTGGTAATCGTGCGGGAAAATGAAGAAGATCTATATGCCGGTATCGAACATCAGCAGACTGATGAAGTAACCCAGTGTTTGAAACTGATTACCCGTCCAGGGACCGAAAAAATAGTTCGCTTTGCTTTTGAATACGCCAAAGCGTACAACCGCAAAAAAGTAACCTGCTTCACCAAAGACAATATCATGAAATTGACCGATGGTCTTTTTCATAAAATATTTGATGAAATTGCAGCCGAATATCCTGACATTGAAAATGAACATTGGATCATCGATATTGGGGCAGCCAAACTGGCGGACTCACCGGAAAATTTTGATGTGATAGTAATGCCTAACCTCTATGGAGACGTGTTGAGTGATGTGGCAGCACAAATTACCGGTTCTGTAGGCCTGGGTGGCTCTGCCAACATCGGGGTTGATTATGCCATGTTTGAGGCCATCCATGGTTCGGCGCCTCGTCGTGCCGGCCAGGACAAAGCCAACCCATCCGGTTTATTGTTGGGCGCGGTACAAATGCTGGTGTACATTGGTCAGCCGGATGTGGCTGAAAAAGTACACAATGCCTGGTTGAAAACTATTGAAGATGGAATCCATACTTACGATCTGTACACTGAAGGTTTGAGTAAAAAAGAGGTAGGTACCAAAGGATTTGCCGAAGCCATAATCGAACGATTAGGTCAAAAGCCAGCAGAGCTGGGTGCAGTAGAATACAAAAAAGACGCTAACACCAGAATTCAGGGTTATGCCGATCCTACCAAGCCAGCTAAAAAAGACATTGTGGGAGTGGATATCTTCTTACATTGGACCGGAGAAAAGCGTGACCCGAATGTATTGGGTGAGCAAATTGGCAAATTTAAATCCGGGCCATTTGAGCTGGTGTTGATCACCAATCGCGGGGTAAAAGTATACCCGGAAGGTTTCCCCGAAACTTTCTGCACCGATCACTGGAGATGCCGTTATACTTCCAAAGCTATGGATCAGCCGGGAAGCTTCAACGATATTCTTGCCATTCAGCAACAGCTGAATGAAGCCGGTTTTGACATTATCAAAACTGAAAACCTTTGCCGTTTCGATGGTAAAATAGCCTTCTCACTTGGGCAGGGACAATAAAATTCAATACTTTGCTGATGGCACGGCAGTACTGGTTTCCAAGCATAAAAAAGAGGAAGCCATTGCTCCCGTGTTGCAGCAATTAAATTGGCAAATTAAAGTTTACCCTCTCGACACCGACCAGTTCGGAACTTTTACCGGAGAAATACCCCGCCAGGGAACCCCGCTCGAAGCCGCCCGGCGAAAAATTGCAGCAGCACAACGACAAACTGAAGGCACCATTTGGCTGGCCAGTGAAGGTTCTTTCGGCCCCCACCCCGATTACTCTTTTCTACCCATGAACCATGAATTGATCCTTTGTTATGATTCGGTAAATGACCTGGAAATAGTAGCCGAAGCCATGGAAACGGACACCAATTATAACCGACAGGAAATAAGCAGCTGGCAAGACCTGGCCGAATTTGCCAGGATTGCAGGTTTTCCTGAACATGGCATTATCATAAAAGGAGAAAAAGAGAACAAGCCTATAAAAATCCTGAAAGAAATCAATAATTTCAAAGTGCTTGAGCAGACCTACCATCAATTGCAAGGGTACGCCATTGTGGCTGAAACAGACATGCGTGCTCTCTACAATCCAAAAAGAATGCGGGTGATTGCAAAGGCTGCTCAGCAATTGACTGAAAAAATACAAAGCCTGTGTCCCAGCTGCCAAACTCCCGGGTTTTGGATCAGCGAAAATAAACCCGGCTTACCTTGTGAATGGTGCGGGAAGCCGACGAAATTGGTAAAAATGCAGGTGAAACAATGTAAAAAATGTGGTTATCGCCAGGAAACATCCCGCATGGACGGAAAGCAATTTGCCGACCCGATGTATTGCGATTTCTGTAACCCCTGAATTTTCAAATACACCAAAGAGTAAAAATTTGAAATATTTTTTTCTCTATTAAATTTAAAGGATCCTTATCAGACACCCTCATCATCCTGTAGCACCAGAATCTAAATATAGCTTAGCTGATATTTACAAATCTTAGGCTCTACGCCTTTGCTTTACACACTGCACTTTTACACCACCATCCTCAATACACTGATCCAAACAGGAATGGTGATCAAACACACAAAATAGCTGAAGAGCATTGTGGTACCTGTTTCCTGCACATTGCCGCCATAGGTGCGACTCATAAGGATAATGCTAGTGGCAGGCGCCGAACTAGCTTCAATGATCAAAAGCTCCGCCAGCAACTGCTCATCCTGATATACATTGAAGGCCAAAATCAACAACAATACCAGCAAAGGCATCCACACGAATTTCACTAGCATAACACGCAATATATCGAGCCAATGAGGCCAAAGACGTAGAGAGATACCACCAAGCGTAGCCCCCAGCACGAAAGTGACCACCGGCACGGCTGCCTGCCCCAACATATTAATAGGCGAGGCGACAAATTCAGGAACATAATTGTGAAGATTTAATAATACCATATTAATAGCCAAAATATTAGCTACAAAGGGCGGAGTTATTAAGTGTTTCCAGTTAAAATTACCATCAGTAAATTGGCCTGTAGTAAGAACTTTTCCCAGGGTCCACATCACCGGGCTTACGCCAAGTACAATCAAAAATACATAGACCGTAAAAGTATCGAACTGCTCGGGAAAGAGGGCTTCCCCCACCGGAAGCACCAGATAGGCGGCATTTTGCATACCGGCCATGGCCACCAGATGACGCTTTTTGTTAAAGTCTTTCCAGAAAAAAAGCCTACCGGTTCCTATCCCAACCAAGAGAAATGCCATACCCAAAAGGGGCAAAACCCACCAGAACTCCATATCTCCCGGATTGAAAACACTGGTAATTTTAGAAAAAATAAGACAGGGAAGAAAAACCAAAATGGTCACTTTGGAAAGTCCATTGATATGCTCATCGGAAACAAATTTGAACCTAACCAAAAGACCAGCAGTAACAGCAATAATAAATATTCGCAGAATGGCAAAAACGCCTGGAACGAATGATTGAAAAAATAGATCCATATTACGAAATTGAAAAAATTATTTGGGATTATGAAAGGTTTTAGATTGATATCACCCTTATTTTATCAAAATTATTAATGAGCTGGTTGAAGCCCGCGTGACCAATGCTGTGGTCAAAAAAGCGAGCTTCAATATGCTGGCACAAATTGATAAGATACGGAGCCGTTTTTTGTTGACACGGAATGATTTTTTGCTGATACGGAGCCATTTTTTCAATGCAGAATGATCTTACGCGTTTTCAGTGGATGCAGCATTTTACGCTGTTACGGAATCAATTCCTGGTGATAATGTCATTAATTCAATATGCACGCGGTTACTCATTTCCCCAAAGCCGTTGCCACAAATCGGCTAATATGCCTGGCCCATTAGTTATGTTCCTTTCCATTTCTGTCACTTCAACAGTGCCGTTTTTCTCGATAATTTTATAGGAAAAAACAAAATTATTGTCATCTTTTTGCCATCCTGTGTAGGTGCCAAACCTGAGATCGTTGAAGATAATTCCCTGCTCTGCCCTATTAATTGTATACCAACCATTGGTCAAGTCTATCAATTGGTTGATATTTTCCGTAGCAGGAATTCTTTCTTTTAGCCATTGGTGATCTTTGGGATACCAGGAATATTCGATCTGCTTATCTTTATCAAAAAAAGAATAGTAACCGGTATAATAACCATCTGTTGATTCAGCATTAACGGTCCACAAGATAATATTGAGCGGTGACGGGCGTGTAGCATAGCGCTCTACTTTCATGTTTTCCTTGGCAAATGAAGCTTCAAAAACCTGGTTGGCTTGCTGCTTGGCTACTAAAGTGATTAACAAATAAAAAGTGCTCAAAGAAAGGCCGATGATGTTAAGCTTTTTTCTTTTGGGATTTGATCTGGATAAAAACATAAGCCAAACAGAAGTGATCAAGAGTGGTAAAGTGTATAAAGGATCTATAACAAAAATGCTTTTGAATGCAATGCGGGTATCAGCAAAAGGCCACAGCAATTGAGTACCCCAGGTAGTGAAGCAGTCGAGCAAGGTATGGGTGAAGAAGCCCAGGAAAAACAGTAGCGTCCAGCGCTTCCATGAAATATCAAGGTCAGCGTATATTTTTTGCAGCAAAAAGCCCAAAAAGGGAGAAATGATAATAGCAAAAGTAATCGAATGAGTAATCGACCTATGGAAGGCCATGGCATCTACAGTGCTCATGAAGTTACCGGCAATCACATCCAAATCGGGGATAGTTCCAGCAATGGCTCCCCAAAGAATGGCTTTATTACCGGCTTTTTTTCCTGCTACTGCCTCGCCTACAGCAGCACCTAAAGTTAATTGAGTTAAGGAATCCATATTTTTTTGCAGATTATCGATAAGAAAATACTTGATAAGGGCAAATTGTTTTTTAATATGCTTAAAAAGAGGTGGATTTCTTTTTTGAATTGGAAATGTTCATTTTATTAAAAACAATAGGAGAAATAATCTATAGAGATTCTAAAAATAACCCCCATGAACTATTGAAAAAATTATTATATCGGTAAAAAATAACAGCATGCAAAAAAAGGCTAAAATTATTACCTACTATTTTCTTTACTTTTTTACTATTATTTACTCCTGATTATTTTTATTAAATATTTTGCTAAAATTAATTTTATTCTTTTTTATAAAAACAAACAAAGACGACACAAGCAATAATAAAAGCAAAACAAAACCTGCTAAAGAAGCAAAAAATCGCCATTGATCAGTACCAGCCGGTAATCCTTTTTCAAAGAAAATATAACCAGACCATATACATATTAAAAACTGTGGTAAAAAAAGAGTTATGAATTTACGTACAATTATTTGGTTATTCATATGGATGATTTTTAAATACTGAAACTCATGAATTACTAAATTTATCCAAATGAAACTTGTTAAGAACTAAAAATTTTGCCGACAACAAATTAACAAAAATGGATAGCAATACAAACAAATTTATTGTTTTGTTCATTATAATCAAACATAAAGGACAATTATTTAGTCGCTACTTTCTAATCCTCGCTGCTCATAAACCTGAATCGGATAGTTTTTTCATAATTTTAGAAGTTTATGATCTTTGAATTTACTATTTATTTATAAAAATTACCTGGAGCAAATTATTTAATAAAATTGATTTTTCCATGAATTTTCACAATTTTTGAAAAAAATAAAACAAAACTAGATAGTTCCACTATTAAGTTTAACATTAAAATTATGAAAAAAAAGTAAAACCATTAGTGAACAATTACCTCCCGCTGGCCAATTACATGACCTGCGGAAGGATTGTTGATGCTTATCACAATTTTCATCTAAACCTATATACCTGTGCCTTTTCTACGGTTAAATGACAGGAAGGCAACCATTTCATTTACGATTTTCACAGTCGATAAAACTCCTCCCACCCTTTTCGTGGAGGTGCTCCCACCAGTAAGTGATTGGCCAGGGCATTGTTTGTTATTTGCTTTGTTTTGCGGTCGAACTCAATTTTTATATTCAGGCGCTGGGCAATAGTCCCCAGCACAAAAACCTGGCTCAAAGGTGCCGAAATTTCGAATGGCGACCTGGTTTTTTCTTTTCCCTTGCATGCCAATACAAAATTTTCAAAATGATTGGAAGGACTTTCAGGCACTTCAGGAAGGTTTTCCATAACCTTTTCTTCTTTCCCCGAAGGTAATATGGATAAGGTACTACCATGAGAACCTCCTTTAAAGGTAAGGTCTTTACTGTAAATAATCTTACCCGGGTTTAGTTTCCTTTTTTCAATTTCGCCTGTGCTCGCGGCTGGTATATCGTCTGCCAGTTCAGATTGACCGTAATTTTCAGGGAGCTCAGGTAAGTTGTCCAAGCCATCGTACCAAGATATGGTCAACGGAGGCATTCCTTTTCGTTTCGGAAATTTAAAATCGAGTGTGGTAGCCTGTGGATAAAAAAGTGGATTGTGACCTTCAATTTTTACAGGATCTACTTCGTAGGGCAAACCAAGATCAAGAAACTCGTGGGCAGTATCGATAATGTGCGCGCCCCAATCTCCTAACGCGCCCATACCAAAGTCGTACCAGCATCGCCATTGTCCGTTTATAAAGTCTGGATGGTAAGCATGATGCTGTGCAGTTGTAAGCCAGGTATCCCAATCAAGGGTTTCTGGCACCGGTTGTCCATCAGGAAAAGATTTGATGCCGGTATCCCATCCATGCCACCTTCTTTTTCCATTCATATGCGCCACCACCCGGGTCACATCTTTGATAATTCCTTTTTCAACCCAGGTTTTAAACTGAAAATAATTTGCTTCCGAGTGGCCTTGGTTGCCCATTTGCGTTACCACTTGATATTTTTTGGCAGCCTTCAAGAGTAATTCCGATTCCTGGAAGGTGCGCGTAAGTGGTTTCTCTACATAAACATGCTTACCCAGCGACATGGCAAGTATGGTGATAGGGAAATGTGAAAAATCAGGGGTTCCGACCACCACAGCATCAATAGATTGGTGCATTTCGTCAAACATAACTCTAAAATCCTGGTAACGGGGCACATCGGGATATTCTTCAAGCACCGCGAGTGTATGTTCTGCTCCCATATCAGTATCGCACATAGCTACATTATTCAGCATTCCTGTATTCATAAATGTGCGTAAAATCTGTCCTCCACGGTTGCCAATTCCACAAAAAGCAACATTTACTTTATCACTAGGCATGAAACTACCCGGACGGCCAAATACCACATGCCCGGGAACAATTGTAAACGCACCCAGCCCAAGGGAGAGTTTTTGCATAAAGTCTCTTCTGGTAGATTTTGATTTATTTTTCATTTCAATTGATTTATACTTATAAATTTTATGTTCAGAATATTTAATTAATCCAGTTGCTTAATTTTTATATTACGAAACCTCACCTCATCCCCATGATCCTGCAAAAGGATATGCCCATCAATGAAATTTCCGAAGTTTTCCCATTTTTGATATTTGCTATAATCAACCAGTGAATTCCACATCTGTGTATTACGCTCGTATTCCACTACCCTTATTCCATTCAGGTAGTGAGCCACCCGGTTTCCATTTACTTCAACCCGTGCCCTGTTCCAAGAATCAATGCCATTGAACGACTTAACACTCAGGTTTGAGTCGAAATAACTACCATTGGCTGGAATCAGATCGTATAATGAAGCAAGCGTTCTGTTATTTGCTACACCTAATTTGGCATCGGGATGGTTTTTGTCATCGAGAAGTTGAAACTCACAGCCAATGGCCGAACCTTTACTTTTATTCAAGTTGCCTTGCACAAAATATTTAATACCGCTATTAGCCCCCTCGGTTAAATTAAAATCTACTTCAAGAATAAAGTTTTCAAAACGATCAATTGTTATTATATCGCCTCCATTTCCCGACTCAGTACCATCTGCTTTTTCAACTACGAGTTTGCCATTGTCGACATTCCAGCCTTTTTCGGGGAAGTTTTCCAGCTTTACTCCACGCCACCCTTTGGTAGTTTTTCCATCCCATAGTAGCTTCCAGCCTTCTTCCTGTTCGCGTGGAGTGAGGGTATTTGTCAGGTAACTAACCTCTCTCACTTCTTTTGGCATTTTTTCACTATTTTGTTCAAGGTTGTCCGTAATGATTCGAATGTTTCTCCATCGAATTTCTTTACTGGCGAGCTCTGTTTTTTTACCAATAGTATGTACCTGCAAGCCGATGAATCCCTGCGCGGTAAGGTCATCAACCAGATTGGCTACCGGAACACCATTGAGCCAGGTGCGAATGTAAGGACCAATAGCCTCTACCCGGAAACTGTTCCATTGACCATTTCTATAGGCACTTTTCGCTGATTTGTTGTACTCTAAGGGATACAGCCATCCACGCCGGGCTTCATCATAAATTCCGGCCGACCAAGCACGTTTGGAATCATCACATTCAACCTGATAACCATGCACACGACCATTTTGGTATTCTGGCAGGCTATTACTACGAATCTGAACGCCGGAATTTAGCCCTTCATCCATCTTCATCTCATAGGTTAGAATAAAATCACTGTAGTGTTTTTCCGTTACTAAAAAAGTATTGGGTGTTCCTGATTTACTTATGCCCACGATATCACCGTTATCAATCCTGAATTCGGCTGTTCCGTTCAGTATGGTCCATCCTTTCAGGGTTTTGCCATCAAATAACAATTTTTCATCTGTATTATCTTTATATTGAAAACCCTGTAAAAGAAAGAAAAGGATTAATATCACACCCACCGAATTCATTTGATTTTTCATTTTGACCAGTTTCATTGTTAGATTTTGAAATAAGAAAATATTTAACTTATTTCTTTAATTTCTTTATGCCATTTCTTTGCAGGCTCCTATAATAGTCTATATGTTTCCCCAAACCTGTAATCACATCACTTTTTAGATTAATTAATTATCGGCGATTACCTTTAATAAATGTAAGTACTCTGGCTGCAAGCCTGCTTCTTGTTTGATCTTCATACCTAATTCGCCGCCGCTTCCACCAAAACGATTATTCACATGCAGTACAA